>NZ_DJDV01000121.1:0-75671 GCF_002431195.1 Sphingobium sp. UBA5915
CGGATGCAGACGCTGATGCCGACGCAGACGCTGATGCGGACGCTGATGCAGATGCGGACGCGGATGCCGATGCCGAGGCCGACGCGGATGCATACGCTGACGCTGACGCTGACGCGGATGCCGATGCCGATGCCGATGCTGACGCAGACGCCGATGCGGATGCCGATGCGGATGCCGATGCTGATGCGGATGCAGACGCTGATGCCGACGCTGATGCGGATGCGGATGCGGATGCAGACGCTGATGCCGACGCAGACGCTGATGCAGATGCAGATGCGGATGCTGATGCCGACGCTGACGCTGACGCTGATGCCGACGCGGACGCCGACGCGGATGCCGATGCGGACGCGGATGCTGACGCTGACGCCGATGCTGACGCTGATGCTGACGCCGATGCGGACGCGGATGCAGACGCCGATGTTGATGAGCCTGCGCCGCCTTCGGCTGCGGTGAATGCGTCTGGGACGGTGTGTGCGGGGGTGGGCGAACCGAACGCCCGGATCGAGATCCGCTCGGTAAACGGCGTACTGATCGGCAGCGGGATGGCTGATGCCGATGGCAGCTATGCGATCACGCTCGACCCGCCGCTCGACGATGGCGAGACGGTGCAGGTCACGCAGATAGACGCCGCAGGCAATGTATCCGCGCCGGCCCTCGCGATCGCGCCCGATCTGACTGCGCCGATGACCCCCGATGCGACGCTGGACAGTCCAACCAGTGTGTCCGGCACAGGCGAACCAGGAGCGACGGTCACGGTGTCGGACCGCGATGGAACGGTGCTGGGCACCGCGCAAGTCGGAACCGATGGCAACTTCACTGTGGCGCTGAGCGCCCCGCAGACCGATGGCGAGACGCTGAGCGTCACCCAGCGCGACGCTGCAGGCAACGAATCCGATCCAGCGCTGCTGGTCGCCCCTGACACCACTGCGCCCGAAGCGCCGACCGCCACAATCGCGGGTGACGGGTTGACCGTCACCGGGGCAGGCGAACCGGGCGCGACCGTCCGCGTCTTTGGACCGGGCGGCGCCCTCATCGGCTCTGCCACGGTGCTGGGCGATGGCAGCTACACGATTGTCCTCGACGAAGCGCAGACCAATGGGCAGATGTTGACGGCGATCCAGACAGATAATGCGGGCAATGCATCCGACCCGGTCGGGCTGACCGCGCCCGATCTGGATGCGCCCCTGGCGCCGGTGGCGGCGATCACGCCGGATGGCGCGATCCTGTCGGGCACGGGCGAGATCGGCGCCACCATCGAAGTGCGCGATACGGACGGGACGCTGATCGGCACCGATACGGTTCAGCCGAATGGCAGCTACAGCATCACCCTGACGCCGCCCCTCATCGACGGCGAAAGCGTGACCGTCATCCAGATCGACGCGGCCGGCAATGGGTCCGATCCCACCCCTATCGTTGCGCCCGACCTGACCGCGCCGGAAGCGCCGACGGGCCTGATCGCGGCCGATGGTGGATCGATCAACGGGACCGGCGAAATCGGCGCGACCATCCGGGTGCGCGACGCGAGCGGCGCGGTGATCGGTACGGCTACGGTCGATAGCGACGGCAATTATCGCGTCGATTTCGATCCCGCGCTGACCGATGGGGAAGCGCTGAGCGTCACCCAAAGCGACGCGGCCGGCAATGTGTCGCCCGACATCGACCTGATCGCGCCAGACTTCACCCCGCCACCTGCGCCGTCCGCGACGATCGACGGCACTGGATCAGTGGTGACGGGCACGGTGGTGACGGGTGAGGGCGTCGCCGGATCGATCATCGAGGTTCGCGATGCGGACGGCACGCTGCTTGGCACCGCGACGGTTGACGCGCAGGGCAATTACACGGTGATGCTCGACACGCCGCAGGTGGATGGCGAAGCGCTTGCGGTGACGCAGGTGGATGGCGCGGGCAATGTGTCCGATCCTACCCCCATCGTCGCGCCCGACCTGACCGCGCCGGAAGCGCCGACGGGCCTGATCGCGGCCGATGGTGGATCGATCAGCGGGACCGGCGAAATCGGCGCGACCATCCGGGTGCGCGACGCGAGCGGCGCGGTGATCGGCACGACTACGGTCGATAGCGACGGCAATTATCGCGTCGATTTCGATCCTGCGCTGACCGATGGGGAAGCGCTGAGCGTCACCCAGAGCGACGCGGCCGGCAATGTGTCGCCCGATATAGACCTGATCGCGCCAGACTTCACCCCGCCGCCTGCGCCGTCCGCGACGATCGACGGCACCGGATCGGTGGTGACGGGCACAGTGGTGACGGGTGAGGGCGTCGCCGGATCAATCATCGAGGTTCGCGATGCGGACGGCACGCTGCTTGGCACCGCGACGGTTGACGCGCAGGGCAATTACACGGTGATGCTCGCCACGCCGCAGGTGGATGGCGAAGCGCTTGCGGTGACGCAGGTGGATGGCGCGGGCAATGTGTCCGATCCCACCCCCATCGTCGCGCCCGACCTGACCGCGCCGGAAGCGCCGACGGGCCTGATCGCGGCCGATGGCGGATCGATCAGCGGGACCGGCGAAATCGGCGCGACCATCCTGGTCCGCGACGCAAGCGGCGCGGTGATCGGCACGGCTACGGTCGATAGCGACGGCAATTATCGCGTCGATTTCGATCCCGCGCTGACCGATGGCGAAGCGCTGAGTGTCACCCAGAGCGACGCGGCCGGCAATGTGTCGCCCGATATCGACCTGATCGCACCCGACTTGACTGCGCCTCCGCCGCCTACAGCGACCATCGGCGCGTTGGGCGCGGTCGTGACCGGAACGGGTGTCGCGGGCGCCGACATTGAAGTGCGATCGCAAGATGGCACTTTGCTGGGCACCGCGACAGTCAACGCCCAGGGCAATTACGCAGTGACCCTGTCACCGCCGCAAGTGGACAGCGAGCCGCTGACCGTCACGCAGGTGGACGGCGCGGGCAATGTCTCCGATGCTGTCGACCTGATCGCCCCGGACCTCACGCCGCCGGCCCCGCCGACCGCCGACATCGCTGGTGATGGCGCAAGCATGAGCGGCACGGGTGAGGTCGGCGCGACAATCACCATCACGGACCCTACCGATGTCGTGATCGGCACTGCGACCGTCAATGCGGATGGCGACTGGACGGCAACGCTTACACCCGCGCAAGTGCATGGCGAACCGCTGACGGTGGTGCAGAGCGATGCCGCCGGCAATGAGTCGACGGACGTGACCGTAGTAGCGCCCGACCTTAACGGCCCGGATGCGCCCGATCCGGTAACGGCGACCATCTCCGCCGACGGTGTGGTCGTGTCCGGTTCGGGCGAGCCGCTTGCGACCGTAACGGTCGCAGGCCCGGGCGGTATTCCGCTGGGCACGGCGCAGGCGGATGGTGATGGCAATTATAGCATCACCCTCGACACCCCGCAGCGGGATGGGGAAACGCTGGTCGTGGTGCAGACGGACGCGGAAGGCAACAGCTCTGTCCCGACGCTTGTCACCGCGCCGGACTTGACTGCTCCCGAAGCGCCAATAGCGATCATCGACGATAGCGGGTCTGTTGTAACCGGAACGGGCGAGGCGGGCGCAGATGTCACCGTCCGGGACGCTGGCGGAACCATTATCGGCACCGCCATGGTGGATGGCCAGGGCAATTACGCCGTCACTTTGAACCCCGCGCAAAATGACGGATCGACGCTGAGCGTCACGCAGACAGACGCCGCAGGCAATGAATCCGACGCGATGATGGTGCCCACGCCCGACCTGGTCGCGCCTGACGCGCCAACAGGGATGGTATCAGCGGATGGCAGCGCGGTGACGGGCAGCGGTGAAGGGGGCGCGACGATCAGCGTTACCGACGCCGCCGGCAATGTGCTGGGCACGGATATAGTGGATGGCAATGGCAACTACAGCGTCGCAATCACGCCCCCGCTGATCGATGGCGAGCCGTTGACAGTGGCGCAGACCGATGCAGCCGGCAACGCTTCGCCCTCCATCGGTCTGGTCGCGCCCGATCTTACCGCGCCTGATGCCCCGACCGGAACCGTCACGCCCGATGGCAGCGCGGTGACGGGCATGGGCGAGGCCGGTGCGACGATCAGCGTTACCGATGCCGAAGGATTGGTGGTGGGCACCGCTACGGTCGGCGTAAATGGCGCCTTCGTGGTCATGCTGAGCACCGCGCAAGTGAACGGCGAGACGCTGAACCTGGTCCAGACTGACGGGGCGGGCAACGCGTCGATCGCGGTCAATTTGTTCGCGCCCGACATCACACCACCTGCGGCGCCGGCCGGCACCATTACACCCGATGGCGCAGTGGTAAACGGCAGCGGCGAGCCGGGCGCCATCATCCAGATCACCGATGCCGCCGGCACGGTGCTTGGAACGGCGACGGTCGCCGGCAATGGCAGCTTCAGCGTGACGCTGGACGTTCCGCAGACCAATGGCGAGGCGTTGACGCTGGTGCAGACCGATGGGGCGGGCAATGATTCGCCGCAGGTGCCGATCACGGCGCCCGACATCACCGCGCCCGACGCCCCGACCGGGACCGTTTCTTCCGACGGCATGGTCGTCACCGGCACAGGCGAGGCGGGCGCGACGATCGAGGTTACGGACCCGGACGGCGCTGTCATCGGCACCGCGACGGTCGGCGCCAATGGTACCTATATTGCCGCGCTGGCGAGCCCCCAGGTCAACGGCGAAACGCTAGGGATCGTTCAGACCGATGCGGCCGGCAACATGTCCGACGATGTCGATGTCATCGCCCCTGACATAACCGCACCCGATGCGCCGACGGGCGTGGTCAATGGTGACGGCACAGTGGTGGATGGCACGGGCGAGCCTGGCGCTACCATCCGCATTACCGACCCCGAAGGCGTCGTGATCGGCACGGCCACGGTCGCGGCCAACGGCACCTATAGCGCGACGTTGACGCCGCCGCAGATCAATGGCGAGACACTGGGCGTCGTGCAAGCGGACGCGAGCGGGAATGCGTCGCCATCCGTTTCGACCATCGCACCGGATCTGACGGCGCCGGCTGCGCCCACCGGGACCGTCACATCCGACGGCACGGTCGTGACCGGCACCGGGGAGGCGGGCGCTACCATCCGCATTACCGATCCCGAAGGCATGGTGATCGGCACAGCCACGGTGGCGGCGAACGGCACCTACAGCGCCGCGCTGACGACGCCGCAGGTCAATGGCGAGATGCTGGGCATTACCCAGGCGGATGATGCCGGCAATGTCTCGCTTCCGACGACGGCAGTCGCACCCGACATCACGGCGCCAGCCGTGCCGACGGGCAGTGTATCGGCGACCGGCGTGATCGTCACCGGCACAGGCGAGGCGGGCGCGACGATCCGCATCACCAGCGCAACCGGCCAGTTGCTGGCGACCGCCATTGTCGCGGCCAATGGCAGCTACAGCGCCACGCTGTCGACGCCGCAGGTCGATGGCGAGAGCCTGACCCTGGTGCAGGCAGACGCGGCGGGCAATATTTCGCCACCGGTGCCGTTGACCGCGCCCGATATCACTGCGCCCGACGCGCCGACAGCGGCGATCGCCGCCAATGGCGGCTCCGTCACTGGCACGGGCGAAGCGGGCGCAACGGTCACGGTCCGCGACGCTGAGGGCATGATCCTGGGCACTGGCATTGTTGCTGCGGGCGGTAGCTATACCGTCACGCTCAGCCCGGCGCAGCGCAATGGCGAGGCGCTATCGGTCACGCAGACGGATGGCGCGGGTAACGAATCCGGCGACGTGCCGCTGACCGCGCCTGACCTGACCGCGCCTGACACCCCGACCGCGATCGTGTCGGCAAATGGCGCGACCGTCACGGGAACGGGCGAAGCGGGCGCGACCATCACCATCACCAACGAGGCCGGCGTCATCATCGGCACTGCGCTGGTGGCGGCCAATGGCAGCTACACCGTCATCCTGACCACGCCGCAGGCCAACGGCCAGACCCTCGACGTCATCCAGACGGATGCGGCCGGCAATGTGTCGCCCGAAATCAGCGTCGACGCGCCCGACATCACGGCACCGCCGGCGCCAGCCAATCTGGCAATCGACGACAGCGGCACCGTGGTGACCGGTGTCGGCGAAGCCGGCGCGACTGTGGAGGTGCGCGACGGCACCGGGACGCTGATCGGGACGGGTGTGGTCGCGGCCAACGGGTCTTTCCTCGTCACCCTGTCGAACCCGCAAATCGGCGGCGAGGATCTGACGGTGACGCAGACCGACCTGGCCGGTAACCAGTCCGACCCCGGACTGGTGGGCGCGCCATTCGACATTGCGGCTTTCGACAACAGCACTATCGCGCTGGTCGATCTGCTGCCGGTGACGACCCCGGTCAATCATGGCAATGCCAGCTATGTGGCGCTGGTGTCGCTGGGTATTCTCGATCTGGATGCGCAGGTCCTGGGTACGCCCAGCGTCGGCTTTACCGTAGCGGACGGCCACAGCCTGAACGCGGTCTTCACCTATGACGCCACGCTGAGCATCGGCGTTCTGAGCGGGTACAGCGTTGCCGTGCAGCAGTGGAACGGGTCGCAATGGGTCGCGGTCGACGGCGGCGGCGGTGCTTCCCTGCTTGAGCTGACGTTGCTGAACGGCAATCTGGTCAGCACAGAGGCGCTTGGGCCAGGGCAATATCGCGCTTTCGTGACGTTCAATGACGTTCTGGGCGTGGGCTTGCTAGGGTCGCTGAACGTATCGGGGACCGATGCGGATTTCACCGACGTGGGCAGCATTGTTCCGCAGCAGATCGAAGGCAATGTCATTACCGATGCCGGCCCGAGCGGCCAGGTCGATATCGTCAGCCCCCAAACGGAAATACAGAGCGTCACCGTGAACGGCGTGACCACGGCGGTGACCGCCGATGGCACGGTGGTGAACGGAGCGTTCGGCCGGCTGACCATCGATCTGGACGGAAGCTATAGCTACACGCCATCGGCCAGTGCAGCCGCGATCGGCAAGACGGATGTGTTCCAATATACGCTGATCGATCGCAGCGACGGGGAGACGGAAACGGCCAACCTGTCAATCGCGATCGGCAGCGACGACATCACCGCCGCGCCAATCGCCAATGACGACAGCGCCACGGCCGAGGCCCAATATCGCAATGTCGTGGAAACGGTGCCGACCAGTCAGGAATTTGCATTCAATACGCCTATCCTGAGCACGAGGTCGGGCAATGACAGTTTCTCTGTGGCGGCGAACAGCGAAGCGGACATTACCGTCACGGTGATCCGCGGCGGCACGATCGCCTTGCTACCGACCTACACCATCACGGTTCGCAACGGCGCCGGGCAGGTGGTCGACAGCTATACGGGAACCACGGTCGCCGGGCTGCCGCTTGGATCGGGCATCAGCCACACATTCGAGGATCTGCCATCTGGCAACTATACCTACACGGTGTCGAGCACCAATCTTCTGGGCACGGCCTATAGCTCGACGGTGTATATCAGCCAGTCGATCACGCATCTGGACCAGTTCGAGGTCGCAGGCGTCACCGGCACGCAGGGCGACCTGCTTGCCAACGATGTCACAGGCACCGACTTCCCGGTGGTGAAGGTGGGCACCGGCAGCGGTTTCGTCGAAGTCGGCGATACCCCCGTCACGGTTCAGGGTAGTTACGGCACGTTGACGGTGACGGAAACCGGCGATTACAGCTACACGCCGCGCGGCACCATCCCTTATTCAACGGTCGATCTGGTCGACAGCTTCACCTACCAGATCGTCCAGCCCAACGGCGTCACATCGACCGCGACGCTGAACGTCACCATCGATGTCGGCACGGGCGTGGCCGGGGGCGCGATATTGGCCGAACCGAGCAGCCTGATGATGGAAGAGGCGGTGCTGGCCAGTGACGAAAGCATGGTCGTGCGGAGCGCTTCGCCCGAAGCCGAGGCGTCGATGGAGGACGACGCGATGGCGTGCCTGTCTAGCGCGGACCTCATCATGGCGGCGACCCAGACGGAAACTGGCGAGATCGATCCGGGCGATCGGCCCCTCCCGTCCGATGCCGACGCGGCCGCATCCATGCCATCCGATGACATACTGGGCGAACTCGCCTATGAAATGTTTGAGGGACAAGGCCAGCTTGAAGATGTGCTGACTGCCTATCTTGACCGTCAGCCGATGCCGGAACAGGTCGCACTGGCCGCGCCAGTCGGTGAAGGGTCGCCTCATCCAGACGATCTAACGTCGATAGATGTGCCGCAGGATCCGCTCGCCTATCTGGCGCAACCGGAAGATTTGGAGAAGCATACAGCCAATAGCACCTCCCAAATATGACAGTGTTTGATAACATAAATCATAGAATTTGGATGACAATGGTGGCAAATCATTAGCTTATCGGTAATCTGTGTCGGGCATGCTGTTCATCACTGGATGAGGATGTGACCGACATGGGAACTTGGTTCCATAGCGGCAAAGCCTGTCTCGTAGCGGCGGGCAGCTGGATGTTCTTCACCGCTGCTGCGCCCGTCGGCCCGGCAGCGCCCCAGGCCGCCCCCCTGACGCTGGAAGCGGCGGCGCGCGAGGCCATCGCCTGGCATCCCGCGTTGACCCAGGCCGCTGGTGAACTCAACGCGCGTGAAACAGAAGTGGATGTCGCGCGCGCAGGCTATTCGCCGCAAATCAGCGCAGGGCTGGCGACCGGGCTGGACAGCCGGTTGACGGCAGACTGGCGGCCCCGTCCGCAGATCAACGCATCGCAGATGCTTTTCGATTTCGGGAAGGTGTCAAGCGCGGTGGATCTGGCGCGGGCGGGAACGCGCGTGGGCGAGGCGCAAATGCTGCTGGCGATCGACCAGCTGGTCCGCGACACCGGCTATGCGCTGATCGAGGTGCAGCGCGGCGAGGCGCTGCACGCCGTCGCGCTCGAGCAGCTGGAACGGGTGCGGGCGATCAGCGAGCTGGTCGGAAATCGCGTCGCCATGGGCGCCGCCACCAAGTCGGACCGGTTGCAAGCGCTTGCGCGCGTCGAAGCGGCGGTCGCGACATTATCGCAGGTGGAGGCAGCGCGCCGCCGCTGGTCTAGCAATCTGGCCTATCTGTTGGGACGTACCAAACCGCCCGACGAGGTAGCGGAAAATGCGCCTGGCTGGTTGATGTCGGCGTGTCGGCAGCCGCCCCCCGATTGGGGACAGGTGCCCGCCGTGATGGTGGCAGAGGCGCAACGGGAAGAGGCGTCGGCCGACCTTAAGCGCCGCCGCGCGGACCAGATGCCAACCGTATCGATCGGCGGAACTGGCACGATCGACGTGTCCGATCCCTTTTCCGATCGCCGCAGTGCCTATTCGCTGGGCCTTAACGTGACCGGCAATGTCTTTGGCGGCGGTATCAGCAAGGCGCGGGTGCGCGGCGCGACCTTTGCCTTGGAGGCTGCCGACGCCGCCGCCGAGCGCGCGCGCAACGAAGCCGAGCAGCGACTGGCCGAGGCCCAGCAGCAGATCGACAGCCTCAACGCCCTCCTGCAGACGCTGGCGTCGCGCCAGGACAATATGGACGAAACGGGCAAGCTCTACCGCATGCAGTATCTGCAGATGGGAACTCGGACGCTGGTCGACCTGCTAAACGCCGAGCAGGAATTCCAGCAGGTCCGGTTCGAGGCGGTCAACAGCGCCCATGATCTGCGTCGGCTGCAACTGGACTGCCTTTATAACTCTGGACGCACCCGCGCAGCCTTTCACCTGAGCGGCACCGTCGTGCGCGGGGTGACGTTGTGAAGATGACGCCGCCGATCAGTCCGGCCGACGCCACGCCAGTTGATAGCTGGCTGGACATGCTGCAGCAGGTCGCGCGCCATTATGGGCTGCCCAACAGCGGACAGGTCGCCAAGCTCACAGGCCTGTGGGCGGGACTGGACGGAGAACAGGCCCGGGTACGCGGCATGGCCCGGGCGCTGGGCCTGTCGGTGCGTTTTCGTCCGGTGGGCGGACGCGAGCCGCTGACAGGGTGGCGCCTGCCTATGATCGTGCGGATGGCGGATGGCGCGTTGGCCCTGGTCACGGCGATCGGAGAGGATGGCGAGGCGACACTGACGCTGTCGGGGGAAGCGGGACTGATGGCGCACCGCCCGATAGCCGACATTGCGCGCGAAGCGTCCATGGTCGTGATCGCCCGGCCGGCGCGCGCGGCTCCGGACATGCGGGTGGACCCCTATATCCATAAGCAGGAGGAGAATTGGCTGCGCCGCATATTGTGGCAGGACAGCCGATCCTATGTGCATGTGATGGTGGCATCGTGCATCGCCAATCTGCTTGGGTTGGCGGGCGTCATTTTTTCTATGCAGGTCTATGATCGCGTGGTCCCGGCCGAATCCTATCCCACGCTCTACATCCTGGCGTTCGGCGTCGCGCTGGCGATCGGGTTCGATTTCCTGCTTCGGCGGTTGCGGATGAACATCGTCGATGTGCTCGGCAAGCGGGCGGACCTGCGCATGTCGGACAGGGTGTTCGGCCATGCGCTTCACGTCCGCAACCGCGCTCGGCCGACATCGACGGGCACTTTCATAGCGCAATTGCGCGACCTGGACCAAGTGCGCGACCTGCTGACCTCCACCACCGTGGCGGCGATGGCTGACCTGCCCTTCTTCCTGATTTTTCTGGTGATCCTCTGGTCGATCGGCGGGCCATTGGTGCTGGTGCCGATCGGCGCGCTGATCCTGCTGATCCTGCCCGGCTTGCTGGCCCAGCGGAAATTGCGGGTCTACGCCACCGCATCGATGCGAGAATCGTCGCTGCGCAACGCCATGCTGGTAGAAGCCGTGCAGGGCATCGAAGACATCAAGTCGCTACAGGCGGAGGAGCGGTTTCGCCAGCACTGGAACCGGTACAATGCCGAAGCAGGAGAGGCGCAGCTGAAACTGCGCGGCCTTACCAACAGTCTGACCGTATGGACGCAGAATGTGCAAAATGGCGTTTACGCCGGCATCGTGTGCGTGGGCGCACCGATGGTGATCGCCGGGGACATCACGACGGGCGCCCTGGTGGCTTCCTCCATCCTGGGATCGCGGATGATGGCGCCCATGTCGCAAGTGACGGCGCTGCTCAGCCGGTTTCAGCAGTCGCGGGTCGCAATGGGCAGCCTCAACCAGATCATGCGCCTGCCGGTGGATCGGCCCGAAGCCGAACATCGCATCTCCGTCGATGCGATAAAGGGCAGCTTCAGTGTCCGCAGCGGCGTTTTCACCTACGCGGATCCCAACAGCCCGCCGGCGTTGAGCATCGATGCGCTGGAAATCGGCGCAGGGGATAAGATCGCGCTGCTGGGCCGCAACGGCGCGGGCAAGTCGACGCTGCTGCAAGCCCTGTCCGGCATGTTGCCGCCAGTGTCGGGAGAAATGCTGATAGACAATCTGGCGATGCACCATGTGGACCCTGCGGACCTGCGCCGGGACGTCGCCTTCCTGTCGCAAAACAGCCGCCTGTTCCACGGCAGCATCCGCGAAAATCTGACGCTGGGGGCGCCCGATGCGTCCAATGAGGAAATCGTGTCGATGCTGGCGATGTCCGGCGCCCTCCAGTTCGTGCGCCGCCTGCGCAGCGGTCTGGAGCATGTCGTTCTGGAAGGCGGGCAGGGGCTTTCAGGCGGGCAGGTGCAGTCGCTGCTCCTGGCCCGCATGTTGCTGCGCCATCCGCGCGTGGCCCTGCTGGATGAGCCGACTGCCGCCATGGACGAGGTGTCGGAGCGCAATTTCATCGACGGCCTGAAGGGGTGGGCCGAGGGGCGGACACTGGTGGTGGCGACGCACAGGATGCGCGTGCTGGAACTGGTGGACCGGGTGATCGTGATCGACAATGGCGCCATCCTGCTGGACCAGCCGCGCGATGCAGCGCTGCGCACCATGCAGGCCAACCGGGCGAGGGTGGCATGACCAGCACGGTGATGGACGATGACTGGCAGTTCGACGATGACGGGCGTGGCCGCATCAGGAGTGCGCGGCGGCTGGTCTGGCTGCTCGCGGCGCTGTTCCTCGTCGCCTTTTGCTGGGCCTGGTTCGCGCGGCTGGACGAGGTGGCCAGTGGCAGCGGACGTGTCGTGCCCACCAGCCGCGAACAGGTGATCCAGTCGCTGGAAGGCGGGATATTGGCCAAACTGATGGTCCGGCAGGACGATATCGTGCACCCTGGCCAGATCGTGGCGCAGCTCGATCCGACCCAGGCGGGATCGACAGTGGAGGAAAGCGCCGCGAAATATCGCGCAGCGCTTGCTAGCGCGGCGCGGCTGCGGGCGGAGGTGACAGGTTCGGCGATCGCCTTTCCAGCCGAACTTGATGACTATCCGGACCTCAAATCGTCGGAAAGCCGGTTGTATCATGACCGGCGTAGCAGCCTTGCCAGTTCCGAACGACTAATCGACGAATCGCTCGCCCTCATCAGCAAAGAGGTCAAGATCGGTGAATCCCTGATCGAGGTGGGGGCGGCCAGCAATGTCGAGGTGCTGCGGTTGAAGCGTCAGCGCGCCGAGTTGGCGCTCAAGAAGGCGGACCTTCGATCGCAATATCTGGTCGAGGCGCAGCAGGAACTTGCCAAGGTCAGCGAAGAAGTGGAAGCGCTCGGGCCGGTGGTGCGTGGTCGGTCCGACACGCTGGAGCGGTTGACCATCCGATCGCCCGTGCGCGGAGTCGTGAAGAGCATCGAGGTATCGACCATCGGCGGCGTGATCGCGCCCAACGGCGAAATCATGCAGATCGTGCCGCTGGACGACCAATTGTTGATCGAAGCGCGCATTTCGCCGCGCGATATCGCGTTCATCCACCCGAACCAGCGCGCGACGGTCAAGATCACCGCCTATGACTATTCCATCTATGGCGGGCTGAATGGCGTCGTTTCGAGCATTTCGCCCGACACGATACGGGACGAGGCCAATCCAGACATATATTATTATCGCGTATTCGTGCGGACCAATTCCGTCGCGCTTGTCAACAAGGCGGGCAAGCGCTTCCCGATCGTGCCGGGCATGATCGCGACTGTCGACATCCACACTGGCAGCAAGACCGTGATGCAATATCTGATGAAACCGCTCAACCGGGCGCGCGAAGGGCTGCGCGAGCGATGAGGCCGACGCTGACGGACAGGCTGGCGGCAATCGGCGATCGGCTGGCGCATATCGACCCGATCATGATCGACGGGACGCCGGGCGTCGTGCTGTTCCTGTCCTACACCGACGGCGAAACGCGTGCACGCACGCTCCGCTTCGCCGGCCCGAACGCGCAAAGCTGCTGGGCCGCCGCTGAGACCACGCTGAAGCGGGCGGCGCCTGAAGGCTGCTGGCTGCGGGTCGACTGGGCGCGGGCGGTAGAGCAGATCGACTGGCGCGACCTGCGCGCGCGCCTTGGGCGGACGAAGCGCAATTATTTCCGCTTGGGCATCGCACTGGACGGACGCTTGGAGCGCGCCTTCCTGGAGACGGAGATTAACGCCAATGCCATGCTCTATGGCGGCAAGGGGCATCCCACCGCGACCCTGAACGAGGCGAATTTCCGGCGCTATGCACGGATCCGCCATGACGCCGACGCGCTCGATTTCAGCGATGACGCGCCGGTATGGCTGTTTTCGACGGCCGGCCTGTTTCAAGGAGAAAATGGCGTCATTCATGCCATCCGGCAGCAGGGACGCAATGCCGGGCGCCGGACTGTCGAGCAATTGGATCCCGAACTGCTCCAGCAGATGATCGCCGACGGCAGCGCCTATCTGGCGTCGCAGGTGAGAGAGGATGGGCGCTTCCATTATGGCTGGCATCCCTGTTTTGACAGGCCAATCGCCGCCTATAACAGCCTGCGCCATGCCAGCACGCTCTACGCCATGCTGGAAAGCTGGGAGGTGACGCGTGCGCCGAAAGTGCTTGCAGCGATCGAGCGCGGACTGGGTTATCTTGAGCGCGCACTGATCCGGGAGGTCGCCCTGCCCGACGGCTCACCGGCCGCGTTTCTGATCGACGCGGGCGAAGAGATAAAGCTGGGCGGCAATGCGGTCTGCGTGCTGGCGCTCGTGAAGTATAGCGAGTTGTTCGCATCCGACCGATATCGCCCGCTGCTCGATCGGCTGGCGCAAGGAATAGCATATATGCAGGATGCGGCCAGCGGCGGCTTCGTCCATGTCCTCCAATATCCAACCTTGCGCGTAAAGCAGCCCTTCCGCATCATCTATTATGACGGCGAAGCGGCATTCGGGCTGATGCGGCTCTACGGGTTGACCAAGGATCCGCGCTGGCTGGCGGTGGCGACCCGTGCAGTCAGGCACTTCATCGCGGCCGGTCATGCCGCGGCCCACGATCATTGGCTCGGCTATTGCGCCAATGAACTTACCCGCCATTGCCCCGAAGAAGCATGGTTCCGCTTTGGCCTGGACAATGTCCGGGACTATCTGGATTTTGTCGAACATCGGATCACGACCTTCCCGACGCTGCTGGAATTGATGATGGCGGCGCAGGGGATGATCGATCGATTGGGCCAGGATCCTGAACATCGCCATCTGCTGGACGATTTCGATCGCGAGCGGTTCGACAGGGCGCTACACGCGCGCGCCCATTACCTGCTCAACGGCCATTTCTGGCCGGAACTGGCGATGTTTTTCGCCAACCCGCGCCGAATCGTTGGCAGCTTTTTCATTCGCCATCACGCCTTTCGCGTGCGGATCGACGATGTCGAACATTATCTGTCGGGGCTGGTCGCCTATCGCCAGCATCTGCTGCGCCAGCGCACGGCAGATGCCAACGAGATCGGCTGGACCGCGCACAATGTAGCGCGCGCAACGGGCGGGACATGGGTTCGGTCTCCGCCCGAAGATTGGCGAGCGACAGGCTTGAGCATCTATCGTCCGAGCCTTCAGGACGGCGATATGGTCGTGATGCGCGGAGAGGATGACGCCGAGCGTGGCATCCCGCCGCGCCAGGTTAACCGGGTAAAACCACAGGCTCGGGGCATCATTACCAGCGCGCCGCAGGCATTTGCCGATGCAGAATTGCCGGTTTTGTCGGTGCGCAACAATGGCGACGCGGTGCTGGCTCTAGGTCGCTACGCTCGGTTGATGATGCGCGGCAAGTTGATCGGCGTCACCGGGAGCGCCGGCAAGACAACGATGGTCGCGATGCTGGCGCAGGCTCTGCGGCCATGGGGAAAGGTCGGCACAAGCCGGCTGAACGCCAATCTGCCACATGGCATCGGCTGGAACCTGGCCTCGATCGCCTGGGATACGCCGCATGTCGTCATGGAGTTGGCGATCGGGCGCATGAAACAGAATGCGGCGCTGGCGCGGCCGGACGTCGCCGTCTTTACCAACATCGCAGCCGCGCATCTGGAATTTCATCATGACCTCGCGACGGTGGCACGCCGCAAGAGCGCGATTTTTGAAGGGATGGCTGCCGGCGCGACGGCCATCCTCAATGCCGACATGGCGGAACTGGCGCGGGTGCGCGCCCTGGCACTGGCGCGCGGATTGAACATAGTGAGCTATGGTGAGGCCCCCCGAGCCGACATCCGCCTGATCAGTCGTAAGGGCGACTTTCTGGAAGCCGAGACGCCTTCGGGACGCATGGGCTATCATCTGGCCACACCCGGCCGGCACATGGCGGTCAACAGCCTGGCGGTACTGGCCACGCTGCATGCGCTGTCGCTCGAACCCGATCGCGGAATGAGCGCGCTGGAAGGTTTCCGGCCGCTCGCCGGCCGCGGAGACGTGGCGGCGCTGCGCGTTCAAGGCAAGCGCATCCTGCTGATTGACGAGGCGTATAATGCCAACCCGGCATCGATGGCCGCCGCGCTGGAATTGCTGGGCGCGCAGGCCGGCGGCCGTCGCGTGGCAATATTGGGTGAGATGCTGGAACTGGGCCCGGGGGCGGAGGGCTATCATGCCGATCTGGCTCCGTTGGCCGCGGGTCTTTCCATTGATGTCGTCCATGCCGTGGGGCCGCTTTACGCGCGCTTCTGCGCCGACCTGCCGCCCCGCCACCGTGGCATCCATGCGCCGGATCTCGCGACGCTGCACGCCCGTTGGCCAGAGCTGATCCGCGATGGAGACATTGTGCTTGTCAAGGGATCCCACGGCAGCGGCGTTCATGAGATTGTTCGAGCCATCCAGGCGGAGGCTGATACGACCGCGATGCCGCGTTCGCCGGCATTGCTGGCGTCATGAAACCAAGTTTTTCAAGGAATTGACATATTCTTAACTACTCATCTTCAAGCTCGACCCTGCTCCACGAGAACATGATGCAAGGAATTCTGCATGGGCTCGCGTGATTACAGCATGGCCAAGCGGGGGAACGGCACCAAGCCGAGCCGGTCCTTGGTGGCGCTGGCGCGGCAAACCCAGCAAGCGCGGATCAATTGCTCGCAACATTTTCCCAAGCATGTGTTCCGCGATGCAGCCTGGGACATCATGCTGGAATTGTTCATCGTCGCCGAGGAAGGACGCAATATGTGCGTCAAGGAAACCATGGCCGTATCCGGAGAAAGCGCGACCAGCACCATGCGCCGTATCGAGGGGCTGGAGGAGGCCCGACTTGTTGCGCGACGCTACGACCCGATTGATCATCGCCGCGTCATCGTCGAACTGAGCGAGAATGGGCGTCAAGCGATGATCGCCTTCCTCGTGCATTTGTTCGAAGCAGGCGAGGCGGCATCCGAGCAGGGAGGGACGACGAAACCTGTATCGTTCATCCCGATGGCGAACAATCGACAGAGAGGGCTTGGCGAGATGGAGTAAGAAAGCAAACACTTCGACATCGCCCTATATCGTTACGCCGTCTGGCCGCGGCGCGTCAGGATGCGAAGAGATCCCCCTGGCGGGCGGGCGCGTTCGTCCTGGGTGGGGCAGGCCGGCTGGAGACCAGTGCTCTGGCGCGTCCGGTCAATGTGTAGACCGCCTGACGCTGGGCGCCGCGATTGAGATGGTCCACGCGATAGCCCTGATAGTGTCGCTTGAGCAATCCGGCCTTTACCAGTTCCGATGCTGCCCGACTCAAATTGGTCTTTCCTGAAGCGCGCACGCGCACCTGTACTTCATCGTGAACCAATTTTGCGTCCGCCTCTGTGTCTCCGAGGATCTGACCGTTGGCCCGCAACTCTTCCCGCACGCGTTCGATCAATGCCAACCGGCGCGGATCACGCTGGCCCATTGGCGTCAGTGCGTCACACAACCAGTCGCGCAAAGGCACGAGGCCGTCTTCGACCCGCACCACCGGTCCTGCGCTGCCATCGGGCCGCGCCACATCGGCGATCAGCGTCAGCAGCATGAAGGCATAACGCGGGCGTGAGCAGCAATGAGCCAATTGGTCGAGCAACAGCGAAATGTCGCTGCCGCCCACCATGCGGGACGGAACGGATGCGTGAAACATATCGTGAATCAAGCACAAAGCTTTGCAGATGGGAATCCCGTTTTTCAGCCGAGTCGCGCTTTGTCGGCTGTGACACTTTACCCACCGGCAAAGTGTCACAGCTGAAACATCATAAGCGGATTAACCAGAACCTAAATGTGGGCCAGTAATTGCGGCCCGGCGTAAACGGACACCCGCTGGTTGGCGTGACCAAAATGGTCCCGGTCGAAATGCGCGCTAGCGCAGCTTGTCGAGTGTGAGGGGCAGGGCGCGGATTCGTTTTCCCGTAGCGTTGAACACCGCGTTGGCGATGGCGGCGGCTACACCTGTGGTGCCGATCTCTCCAATGCCGCGCGCGCCGAGTGGGGTACGGGGGTCGGGGATGCCGGTCCACAGGACATCTATATCGGGCACGTCCAGATGCACCGGGACATGATAGTCAGCCAAGGACGTGCTCATGATGCGGCCGGTCCGTTCGTCGAGCAGCGCTTCCTCAGTGAGGGCCATGCCAAGACCCATGACCATGCCGCCTTTAAACTGGCTGGTCGCCGTCTTGGCATTGAGAATGTGGCCACAGTCGAAGGCACCCACGAGCCGGTCCACGCGAATTTCTCCGGTCACGTCGCTGACGCGCAATTCGCAGAAATTCGCCGAGGTGCTGTGCATCGCATATTTCATGATCTCAAGCGGCGCTCCGCTTTCGCCCACGACGCTTAATTCCTCCCGCCCTGACCGGCGGAGGATGGAAGCGAAGCTCTCACTGCGGGAGGGATCCTCGACACTGCGCAAGCCCCCGTCGGCGAACTCGGCCTCAGCGGGCTTGAGGCCGGCGAGGGGGGTATCATTACCCGAGAGCCGCAGCAATTCGGCGACGAGCTTCCCGCTCGCCGCGCTGATCGCGGCGGCTAGCGATGCAGTCTGCGAGGATCCGCCGGCAAAGCTGGCGAAGGGGAGGCTTGAGTCCCCGATCGTCACCGTAACACGATCAAGCGGAAGGCCAAGGCGATCGGCAGCGTGCTGACGTTGCACCGTCGCCGTGCCCATGCCCATTTCATGCGCGGCGCTGGCGACATAAGCGTCCCCGCCGGTGTCGATGGTGATCCGCACCGAGGTGCCGGGCATCCGCATGAAAGGAAAGGTGCCGCTGGCGCAGCCCATGCCGATCAGCCACTCACCCTCGCGCCGCATTCCCGGCTGGGCTATGCGCCGGTGCCAGCCGAAGCGCGCGGCGCCCATATCATAGGCCTCCATCATCGCGCTTTGCGAATGTGGCGCGCCACTGACCGGATCGCGGGTCGCAACGTTGCGGCGGCGCAGTTCGATGGGGTCCATGCCGATGGCATATGCCAGCTCGTCCATCGCGCATTCGATCGCGAATGTGCCTGGCGTCTCTCCCGGCCCGCGCATGAAGCTGTTCGCCAGCAGATCAAGATCGACATAATGCTGGACGATGTCGAAGCTTTCGCAAGCGTAGAGGGATCGCCCGGTAAGGGTGAACCCTTCATCGCAGATGCTGTGCAGCGGTTTGACGCCGTAGCCATGGTGAAGCAGCGCCTTGAGCTTGCCGTCCGCATCCGCAGCCAGCGCCACCCGCTGCTCCGTCTGCGTTCGCCCGCCGATCAACCTTTGCATATTGGCGCGCGTGAGAGCGACGCGCACGGGACGATCGGCGAGCTTCGCAGCAGCCACGCCGAGAATCTGGTGGTCCCACAGGCCCTTGGCGCCAAAGCCGCCGCCCACATAGGGCGAGCTGACCTGAACATCGCCTTCCTTCAGTCCGAATATCTTCGCGAGCGAACCGGCAGTGCCGTGGATCATCTGGGTCGCGTCGTGAACGATCAGCTTGCCGTCTTGCCAGACGATCGTGGTGGCGTGCGGCTCGATCGGATTATGGTTTTCCCATGGCGTCGTGTAGACGGCGTCGATCTTGAACGCCGCTTCCGCGAGCTTCTTGGCGGCGTTGCCCTTGTCGAGCCTGTTCTTTTCGACAAGCATCGATTCCGGCGTATAGGCGCTGGCCTTGCCTTCCTCGAACCGTGTGCGCGCCGGCGCGGTGTCGTAACCCACGCGGATCAGTGTCGCCGCATGGTCGGCCTGTTCACGGGTTCCGGCCAGAACCACCGCCACGACCTCGCCATTCCAGCGTATTTCGGCATCCTGCATGATCGGCAATGTGTGATTGCCCGCGGCCTTCAGGTTCGTCATGCCGATTGGCGGCGGGACCGCCATTTTAGGCGCGTTGCGATGGGTCATTACCAGCGCGACGCCCGGCGCCGCCTCGGCTGCGGACACATCCAAATCAGCAATGCGGCCGCGCGCGATCGTGGAATGAACAAAGGCGGCGTAAAGCAGATTTTCCATTGGTACTTCGGCGGCAAACCGAGCAGCGCCGCGCACCTTGTCGGGTCCGTCAACGCGCGACTGCTGCCCGCCAAGCGCCACCCGCTTGTCGATCAGCGGATCGGGCGTGCCCCCCGGCAGCCAGCTTGCGGGCACATGGCCGATCACGGCGCGCACGCCGCCGACGATGGCGTTTTGAAGCTTGGTCATGCGTTCGCTCCTGCAAGGGCGGTCAGGACGGCGACCGTCGTTCGTTCTACGAGGCCGATCTTGAAGGCGTTGCCGGACAGCGGCTGGGCATCGACGAGTTCTTCGCGGATCGCAGCCAGGAAAGCGTCGGGCGTCGGCGCCCGGCCGAGCAGAGCGTGCTCGGCCCGGCTTGCCCGCCAGGGCTTGGCGGCGACGCCGCCCAGCGCGATGCGGATTTGCGTGACCTGCCCGTTGGCGAGCGACAGGCCGCCCGCGACGGAGATCAACGCGAAGGCGTAGCTGGAACGGTCGCGCACCTTGCGATATTCGGAGTTCGCGATCGCATCCGATGGCGGCGGCAGTTCGATGCCGGTAATCAGCTCGCCGGGCTTCAGCACTGTCTCTATTTGCGGCATATCCCCCGGCAAGACATGGAAATCCATCAGCGGCACCTGCCGTTCGCCGGCCGGCCCGGATAGATGAACCACGGCGTCAAGCATGGCGAGGGCGACGCACATGTCGGAGGGGTGCGTCGCGACACATTGGTCCGACGCGCCCAGTATCGCGTGATAGCGATTGAAGCCGTCGAGCGCATCGCATCCGGCCCCAGACTGCCGCTTGTTACAGCGCGCGCCATCGACATCGTAGAAATACATGCAGCGTGTGCGCTGGAGGATATTGCCCCCGACCGTCGCCATGTTGCGGATTTGCGCCGAGGCGCCGGCGAGCAAAGCACGCGCGAGTACGGGATAGCGACTGCGGACGATCGGATGGGCTGCAAGTGCGGCATTCTTGACCGATGCGTCGATGAACAATCCGCCGCCTTCGATTTCGCGGATGGCACCGTCCAGGCGGCTGATGTCGACCAAAGCGCTTGCTTGTTCGACATTCTGGCGCAGGAGGTCGACCAGATTGGTCCCGCCACCCAGAAATCGACCATCGGTGCCGACACGCGCAAGGGCGTCCGCCCCGTCCGACGCTCGGATGTAGGTCAGGGGGGTCATGCCGCGGTCTCCGCCAGCATCGCCTCGATGGCTTCGACGATACCATTGTGCGCACCACAGCGGCAAAGATTGCCACTCATGCGCTCGCGTATCTCCGCGCGCGTCGCGACCGGTGGCCCGGCGGCGAGATCATGGGTCACATAGCTGGGATCGCCGCGGCGCAATTCCTCGGCCATGGCGATTGCCGAGCAGATCTGGCCGGGCGTGCAATAGCCGCATTGTAGCCCATCATGCTCGACAAAGGCGCGCTGCAACGGGTGAAGATCGTCACTTTCGCCTGAGAGGCCCTCGATCGTCCGAACGTCGCGGCCTTCCGCCTGCGCGGCCAGCGTAAGACAGGACAGGACGCGATCACCATCGAGAAGAACCGTGCAGGCGCCACAGGCACCCTGATCGCACCCCTTCTTCGTGCCGGTAAGATGCAGATGCTCCCGCAAGAGATCGAGCAGCGAGACCCTGGCGTCGTCCGGCGGTGAAATCTCGATGCCGTTCACGCATATCATCATACGTCGCTCCATTCCTGACGGTTTGCCAACCATGCCGCACCGCATACGAAGATACAACGACGGTCGGACTATTCAACTATCGTTGTAGACGATTTTGGTAATCATTGCGATGAACCGGTCCCTTTCATCGGGCGACAGCCGCGAGAGCATGAGCATATATATCTGTCGATAGGCCTCGACCTGCGCCTTGGCATAGGCTTCGCCGTCCTTGGTGAGCGTGAGCGCCACGGCGCGGCGATCGACTTCGATCCGTTCCCGCTTAAGAAAGCCGCGCCTGACAAGCCGGTCCGTCGCCGAGGACAATGTTGTCTGGGGCACGCCGAGAAAGCGAGCAACATCAGTCGGGCCGCAACCAGCGTGCTCGGCAATATAAAGCAACACTGCCTTATCCAGTTCGGCAAGCGGCCGCTCGGCGCGCCGCGCCTCGGCCAGCTTATAGCGGCGCGTAAAGGTTTCAAACGCATTGCCGAGCGTGGCAAGCTGGTCTTCAGTCGGATCAGTCATTCATTCCGCATATCCCGTTAGGGCCGCTTTGGGCAATGATCCGACGTCGATGGCAGGTCAGGACCGCAGAGCCGTTATCGGCTATGTGTGAGCCGTTTAGCGCTTTCAAAATCGTCCGGTCTCCATGTCTGGGCTGTGGTGTGCATGCATGGCCTCATGGATGGTTCTTCATCCGATGCGCGGCCGGTCGCTGCATTGGCCTGATGGCAGGTCGCCATAGGCTGCTAGTGAGTACCCACAGGAATTGGGAACGGTCCGTATTTGGTAAGTGACAATACGGCGCTGACCGGCTGGTATGGGTCGGCATATGCCGGAAGCTCCCGAGATACCGCGGTTATTCGCTGGCAAAACAGAAATGGCAAAACAGCTGACTATTTAACATAAGATATATTATCGGTTTTCTTTTGGTGCGCTTAGCGGCTTATGCCTGTTCGAAAAACCGAATTACAGCTGAGGCTCCTGGAGAGAATGCGATCCCGGAGAAGCCCCTACTCCATGCGGCGCGGTATGTTTCAAAAGCGGATCGATATCCAGCCAGCAAGGAAATCGGAGCTGCTATAGCCCGCTTTGGTGAGCGCCGGGCCGGCTGCGAAATGTTCGTAGCGCCCTGTGAAGGACAGCCGCGGCGTAATCGACCAGACGAGTTGGAGCCGGGCCACATCACCGATCTTGGCTGAGCGGACATTCTGGGTACCCGCGAAGGGCTGACCGCTGGCGCGATAGACGGCGTCGGTTACGCTGTCCCGCCAGGCAAGCTGATATTCAGCTGTGACGCGAAGCCGGCGTGTCAGCGAGACCGTGAGGTTGGGAGCGATTGTGATCAGGTTCGATGGCGTCAGGAACAGCGCATAGCTATAATAGATGTTGTTGCCGAACGGCGCGTAGGCATTGCGCAGCTTGCCATCGCCATAGCCGCCCCCGCCGCTCGCATAGTCGGCATGGAAGCCCATGCGCGGTGCGGAGCGGGACGACCCGAGGCGATAGGTCTGGGCCAGGAATATCTGCCAGGCGTCCGTCCGCTGATCGATGAAATGGCCCCATTGATGGTTGGCCGACCAGTCGATCGTCATCCGCCCGACTTCGCCCCACAGGCGTGCACCGAAATAATGGCGTGTGGCGGGGCCGACCCGTCCGCCCCAGGTGCCGACGCGATTGCGGCGGCGCCAGAGAAAGGGATCGAGATAAAGTTTCGATCCACCAAGCCAGCGGGTGGGCAGCGCGAACCCCATCGTCAGGCCCGAAAAGCGCCGTTCGGGGTCGATCACGTCGTCGTCCGTTCCAAGGTCGCCATATTGCGTCGGGCGAAGGTCGAAGGCGTCGATCCGCATCTTCGGTCCACGCCCCCATGCCCGCCAGCCATTCAATGTGTAGCGGATCGTGTTGTTGTCGCGTTGAGACACCAGAAGGTTCGGCCCATCGGTGAACTCCTGCCGACCATAGCGGACACCCAGCGCCACGTCGCCCACGGTCGCATTCCCCTCCACGAACGCCTGCTGCACCACGATGTCGTTGCGTAGCGTCGCCGGAGGAGCGCCTAGTTCCACGCCCGAGATGCCCCCATGCGCCAGTTCGCCATAGACGCGCAGGTGCGATCCCAGATGCAGATCGGCGCCGCCGACGAAGCGGCGGATGTCCTGCCGCTGGGCGCGCGCCTCCCGCAGGTTGGGATTGGTGGTGTGGTTGATGCGCAGCCGCGCCTCGCCTGATAACGTGAGATACACCTCCTTGCCGGCGCTGAGCGGCAAAAACTTAAGACGATCGAAAAGATCGTCGCGCTCTGCCGGATCGCGCATCACGCGCCAGTCCTCGGCCCACCGCGACAGGTTGTAGCCGCCTGGACTGGCGCCTTCCCCGATGGCGTTGCTGGGGTAGCCGGTGACGGCAGGTGATACGGTATCCGGGATCGACGCCCCCCCGCTTTGGGTCTGCTGGGCCAGCGCGGCTGGGAAAGCCCCGCTGGCGAGTGTAGCGACGAGGCCGCTGGCGATCTGGGCGCCGGTGTAAGGCATGATTGCGACTTACTCGGCCGGGACTGTGTCAGGGGTAAACACCCGGCCGGCCATCGCGTCTTTGAAACGATCGCGGTCTAGCCGCCCCTCCCAGCGCGAAACGACGACGGTAGCCACAGCGTTTCCGATGAAATTGGTGAGGCTGCGGCACTCGCTCATGAAGCGGTCGACGCCCAGGATCAGCGCCATGCCGGCGACCGGCACCGATGGCACGATCGAGAGCGTCGCGGCAAGGGTAATGAAGCCCGCGCCGGTGACGCCGGCTGCTCCCTTGGACGACAGCATCGCGACCCCCAGCAACAGCAATTGCTCGCCGATCGACAAATGGACGTTGGTCGCCTGCGCAATGAACAGCGCAGCGAGGGTCATGTAGATGTTGGTGCCGTCGAGGTTGAAGGAATAGCCGGTCGGCACCACAAGGCCTACGATCGACTTGGGGCAGCCTGCGCGTTCCATCTTTTCGATCAGGCTCGGCAGTGCGCTTTCCGACGAGGATGTGCCGAGTACGAGCAGCAACTCGGCCTTGAGATAGGCGATCAGGCGGAAGATCGAAAATCCGGCGATCCAGGACACGGTGCCGAGAACGACGATGACAAACAACAGGGACGTTAGATAAAAGGCGGCGACGAGCGTCGCCAGATTGGCGAGTGTGCCAACGCCATATTTACCGATAGTGAACGCCATAGCGCCGAAAGCGCCGATAGGGGCCGCTTTCATGACGAGTGAAACGACCTTGAACACGGCCAGCGACAGATCGTCGAGCGCGGCCAGGATACGGTCGCCGCGATCGCCAATCAAGGCCAGGCCCACGCCGAAGAGGATGGCGACGAACAGCGTCTGGATGATGTTGCCCGCAGTCAGCGCCGACAGGAACGTGTCGGGGATGATGGCGAGCAGGAAGCCGATCAATGTCGTTTCATGCGCCTTGGCCGCATAGCCCGCGACCTTGGAGGCGTCGAGCGAGGCGGGGTCGATATCGAGCCCTGCGCCGGGCTGGACGATGTTGGCGACGATAAGGCCGACGATCAGCGCCAGCGTTGAGAAGAACAGGAAATAGGCGAAGGCCTTGCCAGCGACCCGTGCAACCGAAGCAAGATCGCGCATCCCTGCGATGCCGGTCACGATGGTCAGGAATATGACCGGCGCGATGATCATCTTAACGAGCTTGATGAAGCCGTCGCCAATGGGCTTGAGGGCCTCACCTGTTGCCGGCGCGAAATGCCCTAGAAGGACGCCTGCGAGGATCGCCGTCAGCACCTGCACATAGAGGCTGGCATACCATGGGCGTCGCGCAGTCTTCGCCACGCCGCTATTCATATCCATTGTCAACTTTGTCACGCGTACGACCTTATAGTTATCCGATCAGACGACCGCCTGCGCCCGGATCGATTGGGGAAAGGGATTGATCCGGGCGGGCGCGGTCACCCCATTGCCGCGAACCGCTCGCGCATTCTCTGGATGACCTTGATTTTCACGGGCTTGCCGTCCCGCAATTTGTACCAGCTGTGCTGGCTGATGCCGTAGGTCGCCATGACCCCTTCTTTGGTGACGGCTGGAATGTGCCGGCGAAGCCGGTCGAACTCTTCCTTGCTGATCGTATCCATTGGAAGAATGCGCGCCATGCCCCTGCTCCTTTCTAGAACTTCACGCCGGCAGTGATGAAATAATAGGACCCGTTGAAACCGAACTGGTTGGCGTTGCGCGTGTAGGGCGTCTGGCCGTCCGAATAGGATGCCGCCTGGCCTACATCGCCGTCGCGCGTGTTCTTCCATTTGTCGGGATAGGTGTTGAAGATGTTGTTCGCGCCCATCGTCAGCGAGAAGGATTCGGTGAACGCGTAGCTGAGCGTCGCATCGAACAGCGCTTTTCCCCGGAAGGTCTGTACGCAGCGGTTGGTCGCGTCGCATTTCACATTCTTGTCCTGCGACGAGAGCCCGGTGGAAAAGGCTTTCACATTTCCGAAATAAGAGCCGCGCAGGCCCAGGGTCAGCTTGTCCCAGGTATCGCGCCGTTGACGCCATATTTGGCCGAGTTGAACGAGGGCGACGTGAACTGGATTTGCTGGCCCAGATCGGTCTGGCCAGTGGCGCGCAGCTCGATATTGCTCACAACGTCCACTGCGACCGGCCGGTCCACGTCCGTGCGCGGTTTACCGCGCGAACCGATGACAACGATATCGTTCAACTGACGTTCGGCCATCTCTTGCGGGGCGTCGGGTGCAGGCGGCTCCAACTGGGTTTCGGGCGTGGTCGCCTCCGCTGGAGCCGATGGACTGTCAGGCGCGGGGCGAAGCCCAGGCACGTCCTGTGCCCAAACCGGCGCCGCGGCCGCGCATGCTGTGCCCATCATCAATGCTTTAAACAGTTGCCCCTTGGTCATGTTTTTCGCCTCTCCATATGCCGCCGCCGTTCACGCTGCGGCTTTTCTTTTGCAGGAGCAGCAGTCGTTTCGCGGGGTTGCCCCCCGGCGATGCCTGCTTCTCCGGCCTGTTCTCACCGGAACATGGCTGTAAAATCCCGCAAATATCAAAGTGACACAACCAAAATGGCCTCATATAAATATCTATAGAAAACAGTGGTATAGTCGTATTTTGACCAACGGCGTGTGCAAGAATTTGCCCATACCTTGTTGCCAGATGGGCCATTATTCACCACAAGTGTCTGATGCGGACTCGAACGCTTACGCTTGTGGTGCGATCAGCCCTGACGATAGCTATCGCGCTTTCGCTGGTGCTTGCCTTCGTCATCTCCGAACGCTTGGCGACGCGGCAAGCCATCGCCGACGTTTCCAATCGCGCGCAATCCTCCGCCATCCTTCTTGGGGCCAGTTTCCGGCGGGAGCTCGACAAGTTCAGGCTGGTTCCTGTCGTACTGGCGGACGATCAGGAGGCGCGCAACGCCCTGACGACGCGTGATCCCGCGCTGCTGCTGCGGTTGAACCAGAAGCTGGAGGCATTGAGCGACGAGACGCGGGCGGGGAATGTCTACCTGCTAGACGCGGATGGCGTGACGGTCGCGGCAAGCAACTGGCGGCGTGCCGACAGCTTCCTGGGCGACAGCTATGCTTATCGCGCCTATTATCGCGATGCCGCGCGATCCGGTAGCGCACAGCAGTTCGCCCTTGGTCAGCGCAGCCGCCGACCGGGCCTCTACATCTCTCGGCGGGTGGAGGCAGATGGCCACCTGCTCGGCGTGTTTGTGGTGAAGGTCGATTTTTCGTCGCTCGAGCGTGAGTGGCAGGAGACGGCGACGAATGCTTTCGTCACCGATGGTCGCGGGATCATCCTCATATCGTCCAACCCGCAATGGCAGTTCCAGACGACGCGGCCATTGTCCGGCGTAGAGCGATCACGCGCGCGCCGCGCACTCGATTTTGGCGCGGTGCCGCTGGTGCAAAATGCGCTGTACGCCGCAGGTGAAGTCGCACCGCGCAATCGTGCCACGCCCAAATTTGCCTATGTCGAAGCGAACGAGAATGTGGGCGCTGGATGGCGGATGCATGTGCTCGAATCCACCGAGCAGCCGTTGGGCAGCGCAGTGACCTTCTCTCGCCTCGCCGTGGCGATATTGGCGCTGGTTGTTGCCGGCGCGGTGCTGTTGTGGCGAATGCGACGACGGACGGAAGCAGCGCGTATAGAGCGGGAGACGTCCGCACGGCTGGCAGGGATGCGTGAGCAGCTTGTCCAAGCAAACAAGCTTGCCACCCTCGGCCAGATCACTGCGGGCGTGGCGCATGAGATCAACCAGCCGCTTGCAGCGATTTCCGCCTATGCCGGCAACGCGCTGGTACTCAACCGACGGGGCGACCATGAGCACGCATCCGAGGCGATGGAGCAGGTCGGAACGCTGACCGAACGGATCGGCATTATCACGCGTGAATTGCGCGGCTTTGCCAAACGGTCTTCCGGCGACGCCGAACCGGTCGCAGTGGAGGAGGTGATGGCTGGCACGGCGCTGCTGCTGCGCGACCGGATGCGAATGCTCGACGCCCGACTAGAAGTCGAAGGCGCGATGCTGTCGGTCCGCGCCGAGCGTGTTGGCCTAGAACAGGTATTGGTCAACCTGATCCAGAATGCGCTGGACGCCGGAGCATTGACGATCCGGATTCTGGTCACGCCTTATAAGGACCGGGTCGCGATTACCGTTTCGGACGATGGCACCGGACTGACGGACGAGGTCAGGGCGTCCCTGTTCATGCCGTTCAAGACCTCGAAACGGAACGGTCTTGGCTTGGGTCTGGTAATCTGCCGCGATATCGTGACCGGCTTTGGCGGAACGTTGATAGCGGCCAGCCCGCCGGCGGGGGCGGCCTTCGTGATTGATCTGGAGCGCGCATGACGAACACGGTCCTCTTCGTAGACGATGACGAGGATTTGCGCCGGGCCTCCGCGCAAACATTGTCGCTTGCCGGTTACGAGGTTCAGGTCACGGAGGGCGGCGCGGCTGCGATGCGCGAAGTGCATGGCGGTTTCGACGGCGTCATCGTCTCGGACATCCGTATGCCGGGGATGGACGGGGTGGAATTGCTGCGCCAGGTAGTCGCGCACGATCCCGACATGCCCGTCATCCTGATCTCCGGACATATTGACGTGCCGACCGCGATGGGTGCGCTGCGCACGGGCGCCTATGATGTGCTGGAAAAACCCTATTCTACCGAACAGCTGATCGCTGCGGTCGAACGCGCCTTAGAACGTCGCCGGCTGATCGTGGAAAACCGCCAACTTCGACAAGCAGCTCCGGCTGATGACGCAGAGCCGCTGATCGGTCATTCGCCCGCAATCGTGCAACTCCGGCGGACTATCGCGCAGATCGCACCGATAGGTGTCGATGTATTGATCCAAGGCGAAACCGGCACAGGCAAGGGTTTGGTCGCGGAAATGCTGCACAGGGCGTCGCGGCGTCGCGGACCGCTCATGGCGATCGACTGCGGCGCAATGCCCGCAGGTCTCGTTGAAGCAGAGCTGTTTGGCAATGTCGCAGACGCCGTACCGGGCAGCCGCATGCCCCGCACCGGTCGCCTCGAACAAGGCAATCGCGGCACCATATTCCTGGACGACATCGATGCGCTCGGCGATTCCACACAACTTGCAATCCAGCGCGTCCTGGAACGCCGCGAGGTGACGCCGGTCGGCGCGATCGCCGGGCGCTCGGTCGACCTGCGAGTAATATCTGCAAGCAGCGTCGATCTCGAGATGCTCGCCAAGTCAGGCCGCTTTCGCCTGTCGCTCTTTTATAGGCTCAACAGCGTGATCCTTCGTCTGCCGCCCCTGCGGGAACGTCGAGAGGACATCGCCCCTCTTTTCCGGCGCTTCGTCCTCCAGGCGGCAGTGCGTTTGGGAGTGAGCCCGCCCAAGCTGGAGGCGCGCACGTTCCGCCATTTGGAAAAGCACGATTGGCCGGGCAACGTACGTGAATTGATGCGTTTCTCGGAGAACTTCGTGTTAGGCCTGAGCGATCATGATCTGGACGCGGACGCCCGCCCCGGCCCCCCAGATCTTAAAGGAAGGCTTGACGCATTCGAAGCTGAATTGATCGAGGAGGCGCTCAGCGAAGCTGCAGGCGACGTCACTCGGGCTTGCGCCGCGCTCGGGGTGCCACGGAAGACCTTCTACTACCGTCTACAGAAACTCGGCATCGATCTCGCTAAATTCCGCAATTGACGCCCGAGCAAAAGATGTCACGCAGCATAGTTGACGCTTGGGCGCGCCATCAAGCCAAGCCGTCGGCTTGGCCTCGGCAACTCTTCGCGCGAACCGCGCGACATGCCGCACATAGTCGAACTGGGGCCTCCGCGCGAGCCCGCGCATGTTCATATCTTCGATCATGTGCTGGCGCAGGGAATGAGCGCGCATTGAGTTGAACATCGGCCATTATCAGCCCCTTGGATGAAAGGAGCCTCAATCGTCTGCCTACTCGGGCCCGAGCTCAACTTTAACGAAGACCTCTGCTGCGCGCCTGTACCTCAAAGCAAGCGCCACTCCCGCCCGGGCGGATTCGCGCTTCTCCCACGATCCGTCATTCCGCAAGCCCGGCTGGAGACCCTACGACTATCCGCTCACTTTCGCGAACGATCGCAGTCCGTCACATGCAAGAGACGCCATGGCCCGGCGGCATTCTGTTCAGTCGGCAGGACGCTCGAGGCCGGCCAAGCGTCATGGGTCGTCAAGAAGGCGTTGGCCTGATTGGACGGAGGGAACGGGATCAAAAAGGCATGAAGGCACGAGGTTTCAAGACAGCGCTGGTGACGATCGTGCTGGGGGTGTCCGGCATGGGTTTCCCCACGCCCGCGATCGCCCAACCAATGGCGCTGCTCGACCGGCATGGCAGCCGTATCGCGATCGAACCCTATGCGCCCAATATCGTGCGGGTAACAATCGCGCTCGACAAGGGACTGGCACAAGCACCGCCCGGACCCGGACCGATTGCGCCGCCGAACGCCGTTGGCTGGACGCACAGTAAGGACGGGGGCGCGGATATTTTCCGGTCTTCCGCGCTTGCCTTGACCGTCGATCCCCAGCCATGGCCTAGGGCGCCATCGCAGATGGACCGCTATTTCGCGCCGTCGCTACCGCCAGTCACCCTTACAATCCGCACCGCGCAAGGCAAGCTGCTAACGCGAATGACGGGCTGGGAAATGGCGCCGCACAGCGTGAATGGCGAGCAGACCTTCAAGGTCGGCGCCCGCTTCGATGCGCCATCCGACGAGCATTATTATGGCCTCGGGCAGAATCAGGATGGCATTCTCGACCTCAAGGGTCGGGAGATTGACTGCAAACATTATTATGATGCGCCGGCGGGTGAAACGGTCTGCGTGCCCTTCATGGTGACGAACAAGGGTTATGGCATTGTCTGGGACAATCCGGCCCGTACGCTGGTCTGGCCTGGTCTGCACAGCAGCACCCATTGGCAAAGCCAAGTGGGCGAGCGAGTGTCCTTCTTCGTCATTTCCGGCGCTACAACGGACGAAATCTACGCCGGCTATGCAAAGCTGACCGGAGAAACACCCCTGCCACCCAAAGCGGGATTCGGCCTCATCCAGAGCAAGGCGCGATACGAAAGCGAGCAGGAATTGCTTGGTGTCGCCAAAGGCTATCGCGACCGAGGCTATCCGCTCGACGTGATGGTACTCGACTGGTTCTACTGGACCCGCATGGGGCAGTTGGACATCGACCGCACCTATTTTCCAGACCCCAAGGGGATGAACGACCAGCTCAAAGCGATGGGCATGCGCTCCATCATTAGCGTATGGCCGCGCTTCGAGCGGGAGTCGCGCTATTTCGACATGCTGGCGACTAAAGGCTGGCTGCTCAAGGACAAGGATGGCAACCCCGTCGATGGCCTGCCCGTCCGCTATGATCGGGCCGGCGCGCTGATCGACAGCACGAACCCTGAGGCACGCGCCTGGTTCTGGAGCAAGATCCACGACAATATCCTCTCAGAAGGATTCGATTGGCTGTGGCTGGACGAAACCGAACCCGACGTGATCCCGGAGGGCTATGTCTTTTCAATCGGGTCGGGCGATCGCTTTCGCAATCTCTTCCCGCTCGTGCATATCGGCGGCATAGCCGAAGGATCGGCGCGCGATCGTCCCGATTTCCGCAACATGATCCTGGCGCGCGCCGCCTATCTAGGCGCCCAGCGACATGGCGGACTATTCTGGTCCTCGGACGTCAAGTCGACCTGGGAAGCGTTGCGGCGCCAGGTGCCGGCCGGGCTCAACTACACTGCGTCTGGTATCGCTTATTGGGGCAGCGACATTGGCGGCTGGCAATGGCCCAAGGGTCCGCCGCCGCAGGCCCCCGTGCTGCTCGACCCTGCGGGCATGACCGCCGCCGGCATGGACTATATCGACTATCCCGAACTGTTCGTGCGCTGGTTTCAATATAGCGTCTTCACGCCCACCCTGCGCATCCACGGCCAGCGGCCTGACACTGAAATATGGACCTATGGCAAGGCGGCCGAGCCGATCCTGGCCGACTGGCTTCGCCTGCGCTACGCACTGATGCCCTACATCTATTCGCTGGGCCGCCATACCTACGATAGCGGCGCGCCCTTCATGCGCGCCCTCTTCATGGATTTCCCCAATGATCTCAAGGTCGCGACGATCGGCGACCAATATATGTTCGGTCCCGCCTTCCTGGTCGCGCCAGTTACCGAGCAGGGCCAGACCAAGCGCCCCGTCTACCTGCCGGCGGGCGTGGCCTGGTATGATTATTGGACCAACCAGCGCTACGATGGTGGGCAGACGATCGAGGTCGAGGCCCCGATCCATCGCATGCCGCTGTTCGTCAAGGCAGGGTCGATCATCCCAATGGGCGTTCAGGTGAAAAGCACGGCGGAACGGCAGCTGCTCGAAGCGATCCGGGTCTATCCGGGGGCCGACGCGCGCTTCACCCTGTATGATGACGACGGCCAGACCAATGCCTATCGCAAGGGCGGCATGAAGGCGGACCTGGCTTGGGACGACCAGAGCCGGTCGCTCAGCAGCAAGACGAAATTGCCCAGCGGTCAGGCGATCGACGGCCTGGTACAGATTATGGGCCAATAAGGAGCTTTATCGGCATGACTGGCATCAATCGCCGCGATCTGGGGCTGGGTCTGGGCGCGGCCGCGCTGGGCGTATCGCTCACAGGCAGCGTCAGCGCCGGCACCCAGACCAGCGCGGCCGTCCCGAACGGCGCGGTGGACCCGCTGCATTTCCCGGACGGCTTCCTGTGGGGCGCGGCAACGGCCGCCTATCAGATCGAGGGCGCGGCCAAGGAGGATGGTCGCGGGCTGACCAACTGGGACGTTTTCTCGCACACGCCTGGAAAGGTCGCCAATGGCGACACGGGTGACGTCGCCTGCAACAGCTATCATCGCTATCAGGAGGATATCGCCCTTTTGCAGGCGCTGGGCGTCAAGGCCTATCGCTTCTCGATCGCCTGGTCCCGCATCTTTCCTGATGGCCGGGGACAGCCCAATCCCAAAGGCTTCGCTTATTATGATCGGCTGGTCGACGGATTGCTGGCCGCTGGCATAACGCCGCATGTCACCCTGTTTCACTGGGACCTGCCCCATGCGCTGCCCGGCGGATGGCAGAACCGCGACACCGCCTACGCGTTTGCCGACTATGCCAGCTACATCACGGCACGGCTGAGCGACCGCGTGAAGCATATCATGACGGTCAACGAACTGCGTTGTTTCACGGACCTGAGCTATATGACCGGCGGAAAGGCGCCCGGCCTCAAGCTGCCGATGAAGGAGGTCAACCAGGTCCGCCACCACGGCGTTCTCGCCCACGGGCTTGGTGTTCAGGCGATTCGCGCGGCAACTAGGTCGGGCGTACAGGTCGGCATCGCCGACAACCCAAATATCTATGTGCCCGCGATCGAAACAGACGAGCATATCGAGGCGGCCAAGCGAGCGATGCGGGAAGAGAATGCGATGTTCCTGACCGCGATCTTGGAAGGCGCCTATCGCGACACCTATCTGGAAGCCCAAGGCGAGGACGCGCCGGTGGTCAGGGCCGGCGACATGCAGGCGATCGGCAGTGCGCTCGATTTCCTGTCGATCAACGTCTATACCGGCAACACCGTTCGCGCCGACGGCTCGAAGCCGGGCGGTTATGACATCCTTGCCCGGCTGCCGCAGTCGCCGCGCATGGCTTCACCCTGGCTCTATGTCAGCCCCGAAGTCCTTTACTGGGGCATTCGCGCCATCCATGAAATGTGGCGGCCCAAGGCGATGTATATCTCGGAAAATGGTTGCTCGACCGACGACCGGCTGTCTTCGGACGGGCGCGTCTATGATGCGGATCGGGTCATGTATCTGCGCAACTACATCACGCATCTTCAACGCGCAGCGCGTGAGGGCCTGCCGATCAGGGGCTATTTCGTCTGGAGCTTGATGGACAATTTCGAGTGGGAGGATGGCTATACCAAGCTGTTCGGCATCCACCATGTCGATTTCAAGACGCAGAAAAGGACCCCGAAGCTGTCGGCCGACTGGTATCGCGAACTGGTGCGGACCAACCGGCTGGTCTGACCATGCGAAGTCGGGCAGCCTTAGTCCAGCAGGTCGTACAAGGCATGGTTGACGGGACGGTCGCCGCGCCGTTCCATCTGCGCCAGCGTTGCCTGGGCCATGGCGCGATAGGCGGGCAGCAAATCGGGGCAGGCCCGCGCCAGCGCAGTCAGATGATGATGGATGGTTTGAGCATCGCCACGCAACAGGGGACCCGACAGGGCGTCAGACCCTTTTGACAAGCTGTTATCCAGCGTCGCGCGGACGAGCGGCGCAAGCAATGCGGCGGGATCCTGGACCCCGGCCGCAGCCAGCGCGTCAGTCGCGCCAACCAGCAGGGTCACCATATGATTGGCGGCATGCGACAGCGCGGCATGATAGAGGGGACGGTGATCTTCCTCGACAATCTCGACGACGCCGCCAAGCAATGTCACAAGCGCGCGGCCCTGTGCAATCGCGGCGGGTTCCGATGCCGTGATTGCGAAGCTCGCGCCTGTCATGAGCGTGACTTCCGCCGCAGCATCGCCGGTGAAGGTCATCACCGGGTGGATCGCTGCGGTCAACGCGCCTGCCGCGCGCAGTGGGTCAAGCACCGACACGCCGCTCCCACCGCTTAAATGAATGCAAAAGGGTGCAGGTGAAGGACATGGCGAAAATGACAAAGTCTGCGCTACCGAGGCGATCGCATCGTCCGAAACCGCCAACAGCACCAGATCGCAGCGTTGCATCAGTTCGGCAGCGTTGCTGACCACATGACCGCCGACAATCGCAGCAGCATTGCGCGCCCGCATTTCATCGCGGCCCCAGATGCAAGGCGGATGGGCGCTATGGACGGCGAGCGCGAACCCCATGGCGCACGCGACCCTGCCGTTGCCGACGATCCCAATGCGCTGATAGATATGACTTGTCATGGCGCTATCATTATCACAGCACCCGCGCGGCGCGATGTCAGATGATTGCCAGCACGCTGGTGAAGATGATGCGCACGAGGTCAGCCTGCCCCCCCGCCCCCGTCTTGGCATAGATTTTCTTTGAATAGTTGCGGGCGGTTTCGGTGGTGAGGCCAAGATCATGCGCAGCCTCCGCGATGCTGCGCCCTTGCGCCATGGCCCAGGCTAGACGGGCCTCGCTTGGCAGGAGACCGAAAAGGTCGATCAACTGCTCGCACCGATCATCACGGGACCAGCGATCGCCGCTCAGATACAGCATCGCCACCGCTGGCGACGCTTCCGAAGGCTGGCGATCGGGTATGGCGGTCACGAACATGTCCATCCAGGGGTCCTGACTCAAGCGAAAGGCGCGGGGGCGGATGTGGGGGTCTTGCGCAAAGGCCTTGGCCAACGCGGCCACGTCCCTGTCGATCGCGGCCGACGCAAAGGTCAGCCGGTCATAGCGTCCATGACGCAGCAGGGCGGTGCGGCGCAGTATGTCCTGGACATTGGCCGACTGGTCGATGATGCGGCAACGCGCGTCGATGGTGAGCCATCCGAAATTCAGGCGTCCGATCATTTCGGACGAGATGGAGGCCCGCCGTCTTTCCCGCTCCAGCGCCGCCAGATTATTGAGGGCAATCTTAAGATGTGGTCCCAGGCGGCTGAGCAGGGCTGCGCTTGCCGCGCCCATGTCGCGGGGGCCGGCGATCGTCAGCCAGGCGTGCGCATCATTTGCATCCGTCAGCCGCAGGGTCCGCAAATGGCGAAAGCCAAATCCTTCCGGCGTTGCGAAAGTTCGCACGCCCTGATCGGCGGCGGTCAACTCGTCCCAGGCATAGACGCGCCCTTCCCGCAAAAGCCGGGCGGCATCATCATCCCTTGTAAAATACTCTTGCAGCGCCAGCGGCAGGCTATCTCCGGCATGGAAGTGCACCGCGGGTCCTTCCTTGGGGCGCATAATCAGGCTGGCCGTCGCAGCGCCCGTAGCGCCTTGCAGCAGGCCAAGAAAACGGCTCCATAGCGGCTGATCCCACAGGCCGTCATGCAGTGCGGCCAAAAGGTCCGCTTCACCAGTATTCATCATCCGCATCGGCATTTTCTGCCACACTCCCATATGGGAGGTCAAATAGGTGCAGGATGATGCGACAGGGGGCCGTCCTTGCCGTGGAGACACCATGCTTGATAAGAAGACCCTAACCCATCTGGAACGCCTCGAAGCAGAGAGCATCCACATCCTGCGCGAAGTGGTGTCGGAGGCGGAAAAGCCGGTGATGCTCTATTCAGTAGGCAAGGACAGCGCGGTGATGCTGCATCTTGCGCGCAAGGCCTTTTACCCCTCGCCGCCTCCCTTCCCCCTGCTGCATGTCGACACCACGTGGAAATTCCGCGCGATGTACGATCTGCGCGATCGGATGGCGCGTGAAAGCGGGATGGAACTGCTGGTTTACCAGAACCCCGAGGCCAAGGACCGGGGGATCAACCCCTTCGATCATGGACCGCTGCACACCGACATGTGGAAGACGGAAGGGTTGAAGCAGGCGCTCAATCTGTATGGCTTCGACGCGGCCTTTGGCGGCGCACGACGCGACGAGGAAAAGAGCCGCGCCAAGGAACGTATTTTCTCGTTCCGAACGGCCAGCCATGGATGGGACCCCAAGAACCAGCGACCGGAATTGTGGAACCTCTACAATGCGCGCAAGAACAAGGGCGAGAGCATCCGGGTTTTTCCGATCAGTAACTGGACCGAACTCGACATTTGGCAATATATCCACCTGAACGACGTGCCGATCGTGCCGCTCTATTTTGCCGATAAGCGCCCAACGGTAGAACGCGATGGCATGTTGCTGATGGTGGATGATGACCGCTTTCCCCTGCAGCCGGGCGAGGAACCGGTCATGCGCTCCATCCGGTTCCGCACGCTGGGCTGCTATCCCCTGACCGGCGCGGTGGAGAGCCAGGCAAAGACGCTGCCGGAGGTGATCCAGGAAACGCTGCTCACCACGACATCCGAACGCCAGGGTCGCGCCATCGACAAGGATGCCGGCGGCGCGGGCATGGAGAAAAAGAAGCAGGAAGGATATTTCTGATGCGACCCGTCATCCGCAACGCGGATGACGGCACGGCTAATCCGGCGCAGGCCGGTGCCTTACGCCTCAGGCAAACCTTTCCCCCCGAACCCCGAGATGCCAGCGCCTGCCGGCACGACGGAATAGAATGACGGGACAGACGACATGACCGACACCGTTGCAGAACCCATCTACCAGACCGACGCCCTGATCGCGCAGGATATCGACGCCTATCTTGAAACGCACCAGCATAAGACCATGCTGCGCTTCATCACCTGCGGGTCGGTGGATGATGGCAAGTCGACGCTGATCGGGCGGCTGCTCTATGACAGCAAGATGATCTTCGAGGATCAGCTGGAAGCCCTCCAATCGGACAGCAAGAAGGTCGGCACCCAGGGTGCGGAGATCGACTTCGCCCTTCTCGTCGATGGTCTGGCCGCAGAGCGCGAACAAGGCATCACGATCGACGTCGCCTACCGCTTCTTCAACACTGAGAAGCGCAAGTTCATCGTCGCCGATACGCCGGGGCACGAACAATATACCCGCAACATGGTGACGGGCGCGTCGACGGCTGACTTGGCAGTGATCCTAATCGATGCGCGCAAGGGCGTGCTGACCCAGACGCGCCGCCACAGTTATCTGGCGCATCTGATTGGCATTCGGAACATCGTGCTGGCGGTCAACAAGATGGACCTGGTCGGCTATGACCAGGCGACATTCGACGCCATTGTCGAGGACTATACCGCATTCGCCAAGTCGATCGGCATCGCGGCGTTCACTGCCATGCCGATTTCGGGGTTCAAAGGCGATAATATCACGACACTGTCCCCCAACACCCCCTGGTATCAGGGACCAAGCCTGATCGAGCATCTGGAAACGGTCGAGGTCAACAGCGCGACGGACGCGGACAAGCCGTTCCGTATGCCCGTGCAATGGGTCAATCGTCCCAATCTGGATTTTCGCGGCTTTTCCGGCCTGATCGCCACCGGGACGGTGCGGCCCGGTGACAGCGTGCGGGTGCTGCCATCGGGTAAGACCAGCAGCGTTACGCGGATCGTGACGTTGGACGGCGATTTGGACGAAGCGGTGGCCGGACAATCGGTAACGCTGTGCTTTGCCGATGAAATCGACTGTTCGCGCGGCGATGTGATCGCGCTGGCCGACAGCCCTCCCCAGGTGGCCGATCAGTTCGAAGCGACCATCGTGTGGATGGCGGACGAGGAAATGCTGCCCGGCCGGGCCTATTGGCTCAAGATCGGCACGCAGACCGTGACGGCGACGATCCAGCAACCCAAATATCAGGTCAACGTCAACACGATGGAGCATCTGGCGGCCAAGACGCTGGATTTGAACGCCATCGGCGTCGCCAATCTGTCGACCGACAAGCAGATCGTTTTCGAACCCTATGCCGACAACCGGACGCTGGGCGGTTTCATCCTGATCGACAAGATCAGCAATGCGACAGTTGCCGCCGGCATGCTGCATTTCAGCCTGCGCCGCGCGCAGAATGTTCATTGGCAGGCCACTGATGTCAGCCGCGACTTCCACGCGCGGCTTAAGAACCAGCGCCCCGCCGTGCTGTGGTTCACCGGCCTGTCGGGCGCGGGCAAATCGACCATCGCCAATCTTGTGGAAAAGAAGCTGGCGCGAATGAACCGCCACACCTTCCTGCTGGATGGCGACAATGTGCGCCATGGCCTGAACAAGGATCTGGGCTTTACCGATGCCGACCGGGTGGAAAATATCCGCCGGGTGGGTGAGGTGGCCAAGCTGATGACGGACGCGGGCCTGATCGTCATCACCGCCTTCATCTCCCCCTTCCGGTCGGAACGCGACATGGTGCGGCAGATGATGCAGCCTGGCGAGTTTTTCGAGGTGCATATCGACACGCCACTCGCCGAGGCGGAGGCCCGCGACGTCAAGGGTCTCTACAAGAAGGCGCGGGCGGGCGAGCTCAAAAATTTCACTGGGATCGACAGCCCCTATGAGCCGCCGCACGACCCGGAAATGCGGATCGACACCACCGCCATGACTGCCGACGAAGCCGCCGAGGCGATTGTTGCAAGGCTGATCCCATGAGCCCGGCTCCCGATCCCAGGGCGATGAGCGACGGCGATCTGGCCGCGCATCTGGCGCAGGTGGCCGGGCGCATATTGGTCGAGGTTCGATCGTCCGGCCTGTTCAGCCCCAAGGCGCTGGGCAAGGCGGGCGATCAGACCGCCAACCAGTTCCTGTGTCACGCCTTGCGTGAAGCCCGGCCCGATGACGGCCTGCTGTCCGAAGAGGAAAAGGACAATGAGGCACGACTGGGCAAGAGCCGCGTCTGGATTGTCGATCCCGTCGATGGCACGCGCGAATATGGCGAGGCGCGGTCGGATTGGGCGGTGCATGTCGGCATGGCCGTTGATGGCGCGCCCGCTCTGGGGGCGGTGGCACTGCCTGGCCTGGATGGCGGCACGGTGCTGCGATCCGACCAGCCCATAGTGGTGCCCCGTGCCCCCGAAAAGCTGCGCGTGGTGGTCAGCCGCACTCGCCCGGCCGCCGAAGCGGTCGCGGTCGCGCAAGCGTTGGACGCTGATCTGGTGCCCATGGGGAGCGCGGGCGCCAAGGCCATGGCCGTGATCCTGGGTCAGGCCGATATCTACCTGCATAGCGGTGGCCAATATGAATGGGACAGCATGGCCCCCGCCGCCGTCGCCATCGCCCATGGACTGCACGCCAGCCGGATCGACGGCAGTCCCCTCCTCTACAATCAGCGCGACGTCTATCTGCCCGATCTGCTGATCTGCCGTAAGGAGCATGCGGACAGGGTGCTAAGCCTTGTCGCATCACTACCAAAAGCCTGAGCGGTTCCATCAAGCAAGGCGAGCCGCCAGCTTCAACCGCCGCTGGTACGCCGCACGACAAGGCGGGTCGGCAGCACCATTGGCGGCGGCGGCCGATCCTCCACCTGCGCCAATATCGTGTCGACCAGCAATGCCCCTGCCCCCTTCATGTCCTGCATGATGGTTGTGAGTGGTGGGCTGGTCAGATTGGCGGCCGGAATGTCGTCGAAACCGACGATCGCAACGTCCTGCGGGATGGAAAGGCCGGCCTCCCCAAGGGCGCGCATGGCGCCGATCGCGATCAGATCACTGGCCGCGAAGATGGCGTCGAAAGGCGTGTCGCGCGCGATCAGCGTCCGCGCCGCGGCATAGCCTGCATCCTCGGCCGTGAGCGCATCGACCTGCAACTGCGGATCGAGCATGATGCCGCGCTCTTCCGCTGCGGCACAAAGACCACGATAGCGATCGGCAAATTCGGGATAATGTTCGTCGGCATGACCCAGAAAGGCAATGCGCCGCCGGCCCATTGAAAACAGATGATCGCCCGCCAGACGCCCGGCGCCGACATTGTCCGACCCGACCGTCGCGCCGATATTATCGTCGCTGACCGAACCCCAGCGCACGAAATGCGTACCATGGCCGACCAACTGCTCCAGCCGCTGCGTGTAGAGCGTATAATCGCCGTAGCCGAGCAGGATAAGGCCATCGGCGCGGTGACTGTCCTGATAGCGGACGTGCCAGTCATCCTCCATCTTCTGGAAGGAGATCAGCAGGTCAAGCCCGCGCGCGGCGCACTGGCGCGTGATCGAACCCAGCATCGACAGAAAAAAGGGATTGATATTGGATTCGTCCGGGGTCGGGTCCTCGAAAAACAGCAGCGCGATCGTATTCGACCGCTGCGATCGGAGCGATGACGCGTTCTTGTCGACGGAATAGTTAAGTTCGCGGGCGATCGCCTCGATCCGCTGGCGCGTCTCGAGGCTGACCGAGCGCGAGCCGCGCAGCGCACGGCTGACGGTCGGCTGCGACACGCCCGCCAGATAGGCGATATCGAAGCTTGTCGGCTTGCTGCTTGGCTGACGTCCCACATTCCCCTCCCGCCCCGACGAAAGGGCTTTTTTCTTGGTAGGACCGTCATGCGGATTAGGCAATTAGGCAGCGTTGCATGATGGCCACAGTGAGTCACGTCCCACCGCGGCCGCATAATATGCGTATACGTATGCCATCTGGCGACCCTGGCCAGCCACAGCGTAAGGAAACGGCCAACGCATACAGGTGGCGCCGCATCGCCACGCTGCATTCGAGAAGGGTTTGCACCGGCCGGGACAAGAGCCGACGGTGACAAGGGGAGAGGATAATGGCTAATCACACAGACCGCGCCCACTGGCTGGGCGCTTCGATGCTGGCGATCATCGTCGCGGCGACGGCCGTTCCGGCCATGGCACAGGACGCGATTCCGCAGGCTGACAGCGCGCCGCAGGATGATCCCGCCAGCACCATCGTCGTCACCGGTTTCCGCGCCGCGCTTGAGAACGCCGTCAACGTCAAGAAGAATGCGCAGACCATCGTCGAATCCGTGTCAGCCGAAGATATCGGCAAGCTGCCCGACGCGTCGATCGGCGAATCCATCGCCCGCCTGCCCGGCCTGACGTCGCAGCGCCTGTTCGGCCGCGCCAATTCGATCGCGATCCGCGGCGCCAGTGCCGACCTGTCCTCCACGACGCTGAACGGACGGCCGCAAACATCGACCGGCGAACAGCGCAATGTCGAATTCGATCAATATCCTGCCGAAGTCGTCAGCCGCGTCGACGTCTACAAGACGCCGCAGGCCAATCTAATCCATCAAGGTCTGGTCGGCACCGTCGATATTCGCACCATCCGTCCGCTCGATTATGGCAAGCAACTGATCGCCGTCGGCGCCCGCGGTGTCTATGCGGACCTGGGCAAGGTCAACGCCGACAGCAACGACATGGGCTATCGCCTGACCGGCACCTATGTCGACCAGTTTGCCGGCGACCGGATCGGCGTTGCCCTGTCGGTGGCCTATAGCGACGAACCCTATCAGTCGAAAGAGTTTGAAGCCTGGGGCTATGCCGACACGCCCGATGGCCAGAAGGTCATTGGCGGCATCAAACCGTTCGGCGTGTCAACGCAGCTCAAGCGCCTGGGTATCCAGGGCAGCGTCCAGATGCAGGCGACCGATACGCTGATGCTGACCTTCGACGGCTTCTACGGTGATTTCAAAGACAAGCAGATCAAGCGCGGCGTCGAATTCCCGCTCTACTGGTCGAGCGCATCGCTGGTTCCCGGCAGCACGATGAGCGACGGCAATTTCATCAACAAGGGCACGTTCACCAATGTCGAAGCCGTGGTGAACAATCATGGCTATGAGCGCACGTCGAAGATTTTTTCCGGCGGTTTCAACGCCAAATATACCGGCGATGATGGCTGGTCGGCCAGCTTCGACTTTGGCTATTCGCGCACCGACCGCAGCGAATTGTCGCTGGAGACGAACGCGGGCACGGGCTATGGTCCGGGCGTTGGCGCAACCGACACGCTGGACTTCGTCAGCACTAAGACCGGCACGCGCTTCACCAGCAGCCAGTTGGACTATAGCGACCCCAATCTGATGGTGCTGACCGATCCGCTGGGCTGGGGCGCGGGCGCGCCGCTGGGCCATCAGGAAGGCTATTATAATGACCGGATTATCGACGATGAGCTGAAAAGCTACCAGATCGAATTCGGCAAGGAGATAGAAAGCAGTTTCCTGTCGAAGATCACGGCGGGCCTCGGCTATACTGATCGCACCAAGTCCAAGACGCCGGAAGAATATTTCCTGAACCTGGCCAATGGCGCGACGTCGCTCGTGCTGCCCGAACAATATCGCATGGACGGCACGGACCTGAGCTTCATCGGCGTGGGGCCGATCCTGTCCTATGACCCCTTCAAGCTGCTGGAAGATGGCGTTTATGTGCTGACGACCAACCCCAGCAAGGATGTCCCTGCCAAGGCCTATTCGGTGACGGAGCGGGTCATGTCGGCCTATCTGATGGCAGACATTCGGGCCGACGTGGGATCGGCCGAACTGACCGGCAATGTCGGCGTGCTCGCCCAGAATACCGAGCAGAAATCGCGTGGGTTCCAGAATCTGGCGGCGGCCGATCTGGTGCCGACCACGCGGGGCGCGACCTATTGGGACGTACTGCCCAGCGCCAACCTGTCGCTGCGCTTCCCCAGCGACTTCGTCATCCGCCTGTCGGGCGCGCGCGAAATCCAGCGTCCTCGCTTCGAAGACATGAAGGTCAGTTTGGATTACGGCTATAACACCAATAGCGGTGTCATAACCGGCACCGGCGGATCGCCCACGCTGCGCCCCTATCGCGCCTGGGCGGCGGACATGAATTTCGAAAAATATTTCGGGACCAAGGGCTATGTGGGCCTTCAGCTATTCTACAAGAAGCTGCAAAGCTACGTCTACCGGGAGACAGTGCCGTTCGACTATACCGGCCTGCCGGTCATCCTGCCGCCCGGCGTCACCGACCTGGAAGGCACCATCACGCGCCCGGTCAATGGTTCAGGTGGCAAGCTCTATGGCTTTGAAGTTGCGGGCACGGTGCCGTTCGAAGTGATCACGCCGGCGCTGGAAGGCTTCGGTCTGACCGGAGGCGCAGGCTATACCAAGACCAGCATCCGCCCGGGGGTCGGGGCGTCAGCCGAAGACCTGCCCGATTATTCGCGCTGGGTCGCCAACGGGACGCTCTTCTTTGAAAAATGGGGCTTTTCGGCGCGTGGATCGGTGCGCTATCGGTCGTCCTTCGTGGGCCAGTTTGTCGGTTTCGGCGGTGAGCGGGAATTGCGCCGGGCGCTTAGTGAAACCATCGTCGATGCCCAGATCGGCTATGAATTCCAGAAGGGCAGCGCACTGGAAGGCCTGTCCTTCTTCCTCCAGGGCCAGAATCTGACCGATGAACCGTTCGTGTCGGTCGACACCGGGGCGTCGATCCAAATCCGCAATTATCAAAGCTACGGCGCGCGTTACATGGCGGGCTTCAACTACCGCTTCTGATGTGTAGACTTGGCCTGGCGGTGTTCGCGCCGCCGGGCCGTTTGGCGCCTTTTGCAGCAGGGAGATTTCCCGATGGGACGAACGGCCACGGCGCTTTACGTGACAGCCGCCACCATGATCGCGGCCCTTGCCGGCGGGGCGGCCATCGCGGACCCCCTCACCGAATTAAGGGCGCGCACGCCAGACCGGGAAATCGTCTATTTCGTCCTGCCCGACCGGTTCGCCAATGGGAATCCGCGCAATGACAAAGGGGGCTTGCGTGGCGGCCCGCTCCAGACCGGCTATGATCCGACATCACGCGCTTTCTATCATGGCGGGGATCTCAAGGGCCTGACCGCCCAGCTGGACTATATCCAGAGGCTGGGCGCGACCGCCATCTGGCTGGCGCCGATTTTCAAGAACAAGCCGGTACAGGGCGGCCCCGGACAGGAAAGCGCCGGCTATCATGGCTATTGGGTGACGGACTTCACGCGCGTGGACCCGCATTTTGGGACCGACGCCGATTTCAAGGCCTTGGTCGAGGCGGCGCATGCACGCGGCATGAAGGTCTATATGGACATCATCGCCAATCATACAGCCGATGTGATCCAATATAAGGAAAGCCGCGACGCCGCGCCCGTTTATCGCAACAAGGCGGACTATCCCTTTTCGCGCAAAGGCGGCGTGACAGGAGCGGCGATCAACGTAGGATTTGCCGGGGATCAGGATGCAAATGCCGGCAATTGGGCAAAGCTGAACGACCCATCCTTTGCCTATACGCCGGTCATCGCCAAGAGCGAGGAAACGGTCAAGCTTCCCGCCTGGCTCAACGACCCGATATATTATCATAACCGGGGCGATACCGACTGGCGCGGCGAGAGCGCGCAATATGGCGATTTCGTCGGTCTCGATGATCTTGCCACTGAAAATCCGCGCGTCGTCGCGGGCTTCATCGACATTTACAAAGGCTGGATCGACCGGTTCGGTATCGATGGGTATCGCATCGACACAGCCAAGCATGTGAACCCGGAGTTCTGGCGCGCCTTCATCCCCGCCATCCGCGCCCACGCGGCCGCCAGGGGCATTCCCAATTTCCATATCTTCGGTGAAGTCGCCACCGGCGATTATGACCCGGCCTTGCTGGCGAGTTGGACCCGCAATGCCGGTTTCCCCGCTGTCCTGGATTTCGCGTTCATGCGCGCGGCGGTCGACGCGGCAAGCGGTAAAAGCGGAACCGATTTGCTGGCGCGGCTGACCGATGACGATGCTCTGTACGAAGGCGGCAAGGCGGCAGCTCTGCAATTGCCGACATTCCTTGGCAACCACGATGCGGGCCGCTTCGCCTATTTCCTGCGCGCAGCGAAACCTGCCATGTCGCCCCAGGAGGAGTTGGCCCGCATGATGCTGGGCCATGCGATGCTGCTGACGCTGCGCGGCGTGCCGACCATCTATTATGGCGACGAGCAGGGCTTTGCCGGCACCGGCAATGACCAGCAGGCGCGGCAGGATATGTTTCCGTCACAGGTTGCCGAATATAATCGGGACCGGCTGGTCGGGACGAGCGCGACCACAGCCGCCGACAATTTCGCAACCGACCATCCGCTTTATATGGAAATTGCGCGGCTGGCCCGCCTACGCGTCGCTACCGCAGCCCTATCGCGGGGTGCTACTCTGGTACGGGCCAGTTCGGACAAGCCGGGCTTGTTCGCAGTGTCCCGGTTCGACCCTGACAATGGCCGTGAAATTCTTGTTGCCTTCAACACCAGCGATGCCCCTGTCACGACGCAAGTCGCCATCGATCCCGCAAGCCGGACTTTTTCAAGCCTTTCAGGTGATTGCCAGGCCACAGTCACCGCGCCGGGAAGCCTGACCCTACGCCTGCCTGCCTTCGGCTATGCCGTTTGCGCCGCCCAACCTTGACCCTTTGGAATATGCCATGACCCCTGACCCGCGTTCGACCGATCTGCCCTGGTGGAAGGGCGCCGTCATCTATCAAATTTATCCGCGCAGTTTTCAGGACAGCAATGGCGACGGCATTGGTGACCTAGCCGGCATCACCCAGCGATTGGACCATGTCGCCAGCCTGGGCGCGGACGCCATCTGGATTTCACCCTTCTTCACATCGCCCATGCGCGATTTCGGCTACGACATTGCCGATTATTGCGGGGTCGATCCTATCTTCGGCACGCTAGCCGATTTCGATGCGCTGGTGGCGCGGGCGCATGAGCTGGGCCTCAAGGTCACGATCGATCAGGTTTACGCGCACACGTCCGATCTGCACGACTGGTTCGTGAACAGTCGCGCTGGCCAGTCCGATGACAAGGCCGACTGGTATGTCTGGGCCGACCCCAAGGCCGATGGCACGCCGCCCAATAACTGGCAGTCGGTCTTTGGCGGTCCCGCATGGACATGGGACGCGCGGCGCGGGCAATATTATATGCACCAGTTCCTCGCCAGCCAGCCCCAGCTCAACGTGCACCACCGGGCCGTGCAGGATGCGCTGCTGGACGCCATGCGCTTCTGGCTCGACCGGGGCGTCGACGGCTTCCGCCTCGATGCGCTCAACCATTCGATGCACGATCCGCAGTTGCGCGACAATCCGCCGGCACCAGAGGATGGCAAACCCCGCACCCGGCCATTCGATTTCCAGATCCGGCGGTATAACCAGTCGCATCCCGACGTCGTAGGCTTTGTCGAGCGCATCCGTGCCCTGTGCGATGACTATGGGGCGGTCTTCACCATGGCGGAGGTCGGCGGCGATCTCGCGGAAAAGGAAATGAAGGCCTATACCGCAGGCGACAATCGCCTGAACAGCGCCTATGGGTTTAATTTCCTTTATGCTGACCGGCTGACGCCTGCCCTTGTCAAGGACACGATCGAACGCTGGCCCGATGCGGCCGGCATGGGCTGGCCGAGTTGGGCGTTCGAAAATCATGATGCGCCCCGCGCCCTGTCGCGCTGGTGCGCGCCGGAGGATCGCACCGCCTTCGCCCGGGTGAAGATGGCGCTGCTGATCGCGCTGCGTGGCAATCCGATCCTCTATCAGGGCGAGGAATTGGGCCTCACCCAGGTCGATATTCCGTTCGAGCGGCTGCAAGATCCTGAAGCGATCGCCAACTGGCCGCTGACCCTGTCCCGCGATGGCGCGCGCACACCGCTGCCGTGGACCGCAGAGGCCGCGCAGGCTGGCTTTTCAAGCGCCGAGCCCTGGCTCCCCCATGGCGACGATCATCTGGCGCTGGCCGTGGATGCGCAGGATGCCGATCCTGCGTCGCTGATGAACCTAACCCGCCACTTACTGGCGCTGCGCAAGGCCAATCCGGCGCTGCATCATGGCGCGCTGGACATCCTCATCGCCGATGAGCGCACTCTGGCGTTTCGTCGAACGGCAGATGGACAATCTATGCTGTGTTTGTTCAACCTGTCGAACCAGCCAGTGCAGTGGCCGGATGAGATCGCTGCTTCCAATCATGTGCTGTGCACCATCAACGACGCCGCGCCCGGCGCCCTGCCCGCCTATGGCGCCTTGCTGATCGAGGAATGAAAAGGACCCCCATGCTGAACGTGACTTTGCGCGCCTGCGCGCTTTCCCTGCCTATGGTGGTCGCATTTCCGGTAGCGGCCCAGGACAGCCGACCTGCGGTGACGGCAACCTCGCCCGATGGCAGCATTGCGCTGACAGTGTCCACCGACAATGACAGCAGGCCCGTCTGGTCGCTGTCGCGCAAGGGCAAGCTGCTGATCGCGCCCTCCAAGCTGGGTTTCATCCTGACCGACGGCCTCAACATGGTGCGCGGCTTTGCCATTGCAGGGTCTGAAAAAGGCAGCGGCAAGGATCGCTGGGAACAGCCCTGGGGCGAGCGGCGCTTCGTCACCGACAATCACAATGAACTGCTGGTCCGCTTCAAGCAGTCCGACGTGCAGGGCGCACGGCTGATGAATGTGCGGTTTCGCCTGTTCGATGACGGCGTGGGCTTTCGCTACGAATTGCCCGAGCAGCCCGGCCTCAAGACGATGCGCATCACCGACGAGACGACGGAGTTCGACATCGCGCCGGAAGGCACGGCTTGGTGGATACCCGGCGGCGAATGGAACCGCTACGAACAGGTGTATCAAAAGACCCCGATTGATGCGGTTTCCACGGCGCATACGCCGATCACCATGCGGTTGGCCGACGGCACGCATCTGAGTTTTCATGAGGCGGCTCTGGTCGATTATGCGGGCTATTGGCTGAAACGCGCGGACGGCCGAAAATTCCGCACCACGCTCGCGCCGTCTTCCCTGGCGGCGCGCGTGACGCGCGACCTGCCCTTCAACACGCCCTGGCGAACCATCCGGATTGCCGACGATGCAGCGGGGCTGGTCGAGAATGACCTGGAACTCAACCTCAACGAACCCAACAAGCTGGGCGATGTCAGCTGGTTCACCCCGGCCAAATATATCGGCATCTGGTGGGGAATGATCCGGGGCGACTGGTCATGGGCGGAAGGTCCCAAGCACGGGGCGACCAATGAGAGGACGAAGCAGTATATAGACTTCGCCGCAAAGAACGGGTTCCGCGGCGTACTGGTCGAAGGATGGGACAAGGGCTGGAATGGCGACTGGTTCGGCCATGGCGATGATTTCAGCTATACGCAGGCGACGCCCGATTTCGACCTCCCCGCCCTCGCCGCCTATGCCAAGCAGAAAGGCGTCCGGTTGATCGGGCATCATGAAACCGGGGGCAATATCACCAATTACGAGGCGCAGTTGGATAATGCGATGGCGCTATATGGACGATTGGGCGTCGATGTCGTCAAGACCGGCTATGTCGCGGACGCAGGCGGCATCATTGCGCCGGGCAATGCTCCGGGCGAAACACGCATGGAATGGCATGACGGCCAGCGCATGGCGCAGCATCACTTAAAAGTCGTCGAAACCGCCGCGCGCAATCATGTCGCGGTCAATGCGCATGAACCCATCAAGGATACAGGCCTGCGTCGCACCTATCCCAATTGGGTCGGACGCGAAGGCGCGCGCGGGATGGAATATAATGCCTGGGGCGCCTTCGCCAACGGGCCGGACCATGAACCCACCCTGGTCTATACCCGGATGCTGTCGGGACCGATGGACTTCACGCCGGGCGTTCTGAGCCTGGAGGGCGCGCAGAAGGCGCCGCTCGCCTCCACTTTGGCCAAGCAACTGGGCCTGTACCTCGCTCTTTATTCGCCAATCCAGATGGCGGCCGACTTCATCGAGACATTGGCGAAATATCCCAGGGAGCTGGCTTTCATCCGCCTTGTTCCGGCGGACTGGTCGGAAAGCCATCTGGTCGCAGGCGAAGTCGGCGATTATGCGATCTTCGCCCGCAAGGACCGCAACAGTGACGACTGGTATGTCGGCGGCGTCAACGACGCGACCGCGCGAACCGTGCCGCTGACCTTCGATCAACTCGAACCGGGCAGAGCCTATACCGCCACCATCTACAAGGACGGAGACGGCGCAACCTATCTGACGGAGACGCGCCATCGCATCGCCTATGAAACGAGGACGATCCGCAAGGGCGACCGCTATGACCTGTGGCTGGCTCCCGGCGGCGGCGCGGCAATCCGCCTGACCCCACAACGATAAACGGCTTCCGGCCTTGAAGGTCGGTTCCCCCGCCGCCGGGCTGGACTGCACGCTGGCCCGGCGGCACCCTCTCTCGCAAAGTGGCAGGGCAAGCGTAAGAAAATGACGCCTGCGCGCGCGAAAAGGAATAATTTGTTTCAATATCCGGGTTCAGCCGGTAGAGGAGCCGCCTCTCCCCTTTGAAGGACCCAGAGTCATGCCTGCCTATCGTTCCCGCACCACCACCCATGGCCGCAACATGGCGGGCGCGCGTGGCCTTTGGCGCGCGACGGGCATGAAGGATGGGGATTTCGGCAAGCCTATCATCGCGATCGCCAACAGTTTTACGCAATTTGTGCCAGGCCATGTGCACCTGAAGGACCTGGGGCAGCTGGTCGCGCGCGAGATCGAGGCCGCCGGTGGCGTCGCCAAGGAATTCAACACGATCGCGGTGGATGACGGCATCGCCATGGGTCATGGCGGCATGCTCTATTCGCTGCCCAGCCGTGATCTGATCGCCGACAGCGTCGAATATATGGTCAACGCCCATTGTGCGGACGCGATCGTGTGCATTTCCAATTGCGACAAGATCACGCCGGGCATGCTGATGGCCGCGATGCGGCTCAATATACCCGTCGTGTTCGTATCGGGTGGGCCGATGGAAGCCGGTAAGACGGTCATGCGCGGCAAGAAGGTCGCGCTGGATCTGGTCGACGCCATGGTCGTCGCTGCCGATGAAAGCTACACCGACGAAGAAGTGCAGACCATCGAGCGCTCCGCCTGTCCCACATGCGGCAGCTGTTCGGGCATGTTCACCGCCAATTCGATGAACTGCCTGACCGAGGCGCTGGGCCTTTCGCTGCCCGGCAATGGATCGACGCTCGCCACGCATGCCGACCGGGAGCGGCTGTTTCGCGAGGCAGGGCATCTGATCGTAGACATCACCAAACGCTATTATGAGCAGGACGACGAAAGCGTCCTGCCCCGCAGCATCGCCAGCTACGCCGCATTCGAAAATGCCATGAGCCTGGACATCGCCATGGGGGGATCGTCCAACACGGTGCTGCATCTGCTTGCGGCCGCCTTCGAAGGCGGCGTGGATTTCACCATGGCGGATATCGACCGATTGTCGCGCCGCGTGCCGTGCCTGTGCAAGGTCGCGCCTGCCAAGAATGACGTCCATATGGAAGATGTCCATCGCGCCGGCGGGATCATGGCGATCCTGGGCGAACTGGAACGTGCCGGCCTGATCGACGCATCGCTTCCCACGGTCCATAGCCGCACGATGGCCGATGCGCTCGCCCGATGGGACGTTGGCCGCACCAACAGCGAAGAAGTGCGCAACTTCTATCGCGCCGCGCCCGGCGGCGTGCCGACGCAAGTGGCCTTCAGCCAATCGGAACGCTGGGAAGAGCTGGACACCGACCGTGAACAGGGGGTGATCCGATCCGCCGAGCACGCCTTTTCGAAGGATGGCGGCCTTGCCGTGCTGTTCGGCAACCTCGCGCCCGAAGGCTGTATCGTCAAAACGGCGGGCGTGGACGAGAGCATCCTGGTCTTTCACGGCACCGCACGGGTCTATGAAAGCCAGGACGCGGCGGTCGCCGGCATCCTGGGCAATGAAGTCAAGGAAGGCGATGTGGTCGTCATTCGCTATGAAGGGCCAAAGGGCGGACCGGGCATGCAGGAAATGCTCTATCCCACCAGCTATCTGAAGTCGAAAGGCCTGGGTAAGGCCTGCGCGCTCATCACCGACGGGCGTTTTTCGGGCGGCACATCGGGCCTGTCGATCGGCCATGTCTCACCGGAGGCGGCCGAAGGCGGCCTCATCGCGCTGGTGCAGACGGGCGATCCTATCGTCATCGACATCCCCGCACGCGTCATCAAGGTGGATCTGGACGACGCCGTCCTGGCAGAGCGACGCGCCGAGATGGAAGCGCGCGGCGCGAAGGCTTGGAAGCCGTTCGGCCGCAAGCGCGACGTGTCACCAGCGCTGCGCGCCTATGCCGCGATGACCACCAATGCGGCAAAGGGTGCTGTGCGGGACGTCAGCCAGATCGAGCACTGAACCAATGTCTCTGCGCGGCGTCCATCATATCGCGATCATCGCGTCGGACTATGCGCGCTCCCGCGCCTTCTACCACGAGGTGCTGGGTTTGCCGATCCTGCGCGAAGTCTATCGGGAGGCGCGCGACAGCTGGAAATGTGATCTTGACGCGGGCAACGCGCAGATCGAGTTGTTTTCCTTCCCCTCGCCGCCTGAAAGGCCGACGCGGCCCGAAGCGTGCGGATTGCGCCATCTGTCCTTTTCCGTCGATGATCTGAACGCCGAAATTGCTCGGCTTCTCGAACGAGGCGTTGCGTGCGAACCGGTTCGTGTGGACGAATATACCGGGCAGCGCTTCACCTTCTTCCGCGATCCGGACGGATTGCCGTTGGAGCTTTACGAGAATTGAGCGCCGGTTGGCGACTAGCTACCGTCAGGCGATCGTCACGATCCGCGCGCTACCCGAACGTCCCAGCGGACGAACGACGACCTTGTCGTCCATTCGGTCGAAACCGATATCGACCGCGCCCGCTCCGATTTGCAAATCGCTTACTGTCAGATTTTGCAGGAAAGCAGGCATGATCGGTTCGCGTAGGCAAATTTCCTCCTTCTGGACGTCGAACCCCAGGCCGAGGCAGGACTGAACCAGCGACAGCGGCGTCGCCGCCGACCAGGCTTGCGGGCTGCATGCGACCGGATAAAAGGTCGGCCCCTGCGAACGACGACGGGGGAAACCGCAAAAGAGTTCCGGCAGCCGCATGAGATCGACATAGGTCGCCGCGCTGAACAACCCTTCGAAAATGCGCGCCGCCTCGCGGCGAAAACCGTAACGCGAAAATCCGGCCGCGATCAGTGCATTGTCATGCGGCCAGATCGACCCGTTATGATAGCTCATGGGATTATATCGTGCCTCGGTGGACGCGATCGTTCGAACGCCCCAGCCGGAGAAGGACGCCGGCGCCATCAGGGTCGAAACGACGCTTGCCGCGCGCGCGTCAAGCGCCAGGCCGGTATAGAGAACATGGCCCGCATTGGACGCACGGACGCGGCAGGGCCGCTTGTCCCCGTCCAGCGCCAGCACATAGCTGTTAAGCTTCGCGTCGAAAAAGGCGGCGTCGAACCGATGGCGAAGATCCTCTGCGCGGGCGCGATAGCCCGTGGCGCGGACCATGTCGCCGGTCGCTTCGAACAGATCGGCTGCTGCCCGCCAAGCGCCATAGACATAGGCCTGAACCTCAGCGAGCGCGATTGGCCCGCGCGCGATCTCACCATCGGCATGGAAGACAGAATCGTGGCTGTCCTTCCAGCCTTGATTTTGCAGACCCTGATCTGTCAGCCGGCCATATTCGACGAAGCCGTCCCCGTCCCTGTCGCCATGGTCATCGATCCACGCCAACGCCGCTTCGATCTGCGGCAGAATACCCCGCAAAAAGCCGATGTCGCCCGTACGGTCCAGATAGGCACCGGCCAGCATGACGAAGAGCGGGGTTGAATCGATGCTGCCATAATAATGGCGGAACGGCACTTCGCCCAGTTCAGCCATTTCACCTCGACGCACTTCGTGCAGGATCTTGCCTGGCTCGGCATCGGCCGCCGGGTCGAAACTGGTGGCCTGATGCGCGGCAAGATACCCCAGCACGCCACGCGACAGCGTTGGGTCGAGCCACAGCATTTGCAGCGCTGTGATGATCGCGTCGCGGCCGAACACCGTGCTGAACCAGGGGATACCGGCATAGGGATAGGGACCATAGTCCGTGTCCGTCGATAGCATGGCGATGTCGGAAACAGAGCGGCCCGCAACTTCGTTGAACAAGGCGTTGGACGAGCGCAGGGTCCCGCCGCGCTTTCGTGCCTGTTTGGCGCCCTGCATCGCTTCCCGCAAGGTTGCGAGATATTCGAACGGCAGGCTTTGGGCCGGTTCAGCCGCGTTGCTGCATATGCGCATGAACAGGGTGCACCGCTTGCCCGCCGGAACGGTCATATCAAAATGGGCGCTGCCTTCGGTCAGCTTATCCGGGACCGGGTCGAATTGGATATGCGTGAAGCGCTCCACGTCATCCAGCCCCACATAGGATAGTCGCACCTGCGCTTGCGAAATTTCCGGTGCGCGCACTGTCCCCTTATGCTTGCGGGTCATACCGCGAATTTCGAAAAGGTCGGCAAAATCCGCCGCAAAGCCGACGTCGATCTGAATGGCGCGGTCCTTTGCGTCGAAATTGCGCACTGTTACCCGCTCATAGACGGCGCCTCGCCACAAGAAGCGGGTGCGCCGCAAATGGATCAGGTCATGCTCAACCGCGAGACGACCGTCTTCATCGAAAAAATCCGGATTGGTCAGGTCGCACGTCAGCATGGTATTGTCATCGCGCACAGCGGAGCTGAGCAAGATCGGACGAAGACCGTTGATGGTCAGATACAGGTGCGACAGGTGCCGGGTATCACGATAATAAAGGCCTTCGGGACTGCCGGGCCCGGCGATCGCGTCGCCGCTATGGTCAAAGACAGCGAAACTTTCACCATGTTTGAGCGTGCGGGGACGTCGTTCGGCCAGCGATGCGGTGGCCGGGATGAAGAATTGCGTTTGGCCCTGTGAAAGCATCTGCCCCGGATCGAGTTCTGCCATAGGGGAATTGGGCTGGACTGGCGTCATGCGGGATCCCTCAAGCTATCGTCAGGTCCGGCCCTTCGCCCGCCATGGCGGCAAGACCTGGCGATGCCCGGCCGGTAATGACATCCTCGTAAAGACTGACATAGTCTTGCGCCATCCGGGCCGCCGTGAAGCGTGCGTCGAACACGGCGCGTACGCCCGCGCGGTCGAGTGAACGCACTGCGTGTACGGCGGCGATGGCGTCCGCTTCGCTGTCGACGATGAAGCCGGATACGCCATGATCGATCACTTCGGGAACCGACCCGCAGCGGAAGGCGATGACCGGCGTGGCGCAGGCCATGGCTTCGATCATAACCAGGCCAAATGGCTCAGGCCAATCGATCGGGAACAGAAGTGCGGTGGCATTACCCAGAAATTCAGCCTTCTGCTGCTCGTTGATTTCCCCGATATAATCGACATTGTCGTGCGCCCGAACCAGCGGCTCAATCTCCTGCTCCCAATAGGCGCGATCGACCGCGTCGATCTTTGCCGCCATCTTGAGCGGCATTCCGGCCTCCACCGCGATCCGGATCGCGCGGTCGGGGCGCTTTTCCGGCGATATTCTACCGATGAAGGCGAGATAGCCATCCTTCGTTGATGTCCTTGGCGGCAATAGGTCGGCAGGTAGGCCATGATAGATGGTGCCGCCCCAGTTCACTGGCGGCATCGGCAATCGTTGGTGATCCGAAATCGAGACAAGGCAGCTGTCGGAAAAGGCGCGGTACAGGGGTACAAGGTCGGGAAGGTCAAGCCGACCGTGCAGCGTCGTCACCGCACGGTCCAGCATATTCCGCACCATGGGCATGTGCAGCACGTCGATATGGAAATGCAGGATATCGAATTCGTCGGCCCGGCGGCGCACCTCATCTAGCAAAATCATATGATGCGGTATCGTGTCCCGGACATGCGGGTTAAGACGCAGGGCCATTTTCGTGACGGGGACGAGCTTGGCCGAAGTGATGGAATCCCCGCTAGCGAAGAGCGTGACGTCATGCCCCTGCTGCACAAGCTCTTCGGTAAGGTAGGATACGATACGCTCCGTCCCGCCATAAAGTTTGGGAGGGACGCTTTCGGCCAAAGGCGCGATTTGGGCAATCTTCATGCGATGATCCTTTTTCGACGAAGCGCCGCCCCCGACGCGCCTGCGGGGGTAAAAATCCTACCGGATCGGGAAGTTGCATGAGCGTCCAGCGGCTGGTCGCAAAAAGCCTTAAATGTCCGGCAGTGATTGCGCTGCAAACCCCCAGCCCTTAAGGTGCGTGGCACGCTTCAGCAGTTGGTCGGCATCACCAATGTCAAATGGGTGCGCGTCCTTGAACCGATCCAGTTCATCCCATGCGATTGGCACCGCAATAGGCGCTCCTGCGCGCGCGCGGGCGGAAAATGGCAGTACGGCCGTGCTACCCCGCTGGTTGCGCAGCCAGTCGATGAAGATGCGGTTCTTCCGCTTGGCCTTGCTCATGGTCGCTACAAATGTATCGGGGTTGGCCGTGCTGAGCGCCTGAGCAAAGCGGGAGGAAAAATCCTTGTGCACTGTCCAGTCATGCCCGGGCGTAAGGGGCACAACGACATGAACCCCCTTTCCCCCCGACAGCATGGCAAAGGACACGAGCCCAAGATCCTCGAGCGCGCCGCGAATATGCTGTGCGGCGTCGCGAACCCGGCCAAAATCCATCCCTTCATCAGGATCAAGGTCGAAGATCATGCGATCGGGCTGCTCCACGGCATCAGCGCGGCTCCCCCAGGCATGAAATTCAATCGTCCCCATCTGCACGCAGGTCAGCAGGCCTTCAGCATCTTCGACAAAGAGATAATCCTCCGTACCGCCGTCTTTTTCAGCGATGGGGACCTGATGCACCGCCTTGCCGAATGCGCCGCTGTCATGTTTCTGGAAAAAGCATTTGCGTGCCCGGCCCTGGGGGCAGCGGACCAGACTGATGGGGCGATTGGCGGCAAAGGGCAGCATCAGGGGTGCAACGCGTGCGTAATAATCGGCCAATTCTCCCTTGGTCTGTCCGCTGTCCGGGAAAATGACGCGATCAGCGTTGCTGATCTTCACATCGATATGCGCCTTTGGGGGGCGCGCGGGTTTTTCCGGCGTCACGTCCTTCGCCTTCTTGTCCGCCCGCAGCCCGAGGAAGCTGGCATGGCGGACGCGCCCTTCCCCGGTGAATTGAGCAAAGGCAATTTCCGCAACCAGCGTCGGTTTGATCCAGCATGCGCCGCGCGCATCGCCCTTCGGCACGTCGAGTGGCGGCTTATCCACGGCGAGAGGCGCCATGGTTTCAGCCAAATCGCCCATCGTGTCGGCGTCGAAACCGGTGCCGACCTTGCCCTTGTAAATGAGGGTGCGCCCTTCCTTCTGGGCCAGCAGAAGCGAACGGAACGGCCGGCCCTTTGCACTACTCTTGACCCAGCCGACGACGACGAATTCCTGCCGGCGCGTGCACTTGACCTTGACCCAAGCGCGTGTGCGCCCCGATCGGTAGGGGGCATCCGCCCGTTTGGCGATGATGCCTTCCTGGTGGGCATCGCACATGGAACGATAGAGTTTTTCGCCGGCGCCGATGACGTGGTCAGCAACATGGACAGGTGGCGCGGCGTCGCGCAGCAAGGCTTCAAGCCTTTCCTTCCGCTCGATCGTCGACAATGGCCGCAGATCCATACCATCGAGCGACAGCAGGTCGAAGGCGAAGAGGTTGAGCGGGGCATCTTCCCGCTCCGCGCCATGGCCACGCTTGAGCACCGTTTGCAGCGCGGAAAAGCTGGGATTGCCGTCCGGGCCAAAGGCGACGATTTCGCCGTCTATCAGCGCCGGTGGCAAGTCCAGCGCAGCAAGGCTGCCCACCAGCGCAGGGAATTTTTCCGTCCAGTCGAGCCCATTGCGCGTGAAGACACGCACCTTGTCCTCCGCGACAGAGATCATCGCGCGATAGCCGTCAAACTTGATTTCGTGCAGCCAGTCATTGCCGGTCGGCACGTCATCGACCAGCGTAGCAAGTTGCGGGTCGACAAAGGCCGGGGGTTGCGCGCTCTTTCGCCTGTTCTTGCGCCGGACATCGGCGTTATGATCCCGCGCCGACTGCATCGACTTTGCAAAGTCATCGCTCTTTGCGCCGGACAGTGAGTGGCTGGCCTGCCTGTCCGCCGCGATTTGGGCCATGGACCGGCCCGTGAGGACGCTTGTCAGCGCCTGGTCCACCAGCGAGCCGGACGGATCGGCCGCGTCATCATCAATCTTGCGCAGCAGCCAGTTTTCGCGCTTTTCGCCGGGACGCCCCTTCATCCGAACGAGCAGCCATTCCCCTTTCATCCGTTCGCCATGAAGGATGAAATGCAGATGCCCCTCGTCCAGATCTTTCGCACTCTTGCCCGGGACGGCTTCCCAATTTCCCCGGTCCCAAAGCATCACTGTTCCGCCGCCATATTCACCCTTGGGAATGACGCCTTCAAAATCGCCATAGTCCAGCGGATGATCCTCGGTCCGCACGGCAAGCCGTTTGTCGGCAGGGTCGAGGCTCGGCCCCTTGGTGACAGCCCAGCTTTTCAGGACACCGTCTATTTCCAGCCGGAAGTCCCAATGAAGCCGTGTAGCGGCATGCTTCTGAACCACGAAGCTGTTTCCGGATTTTTTACCGACAGCACCTTTGGGCTCGCGCGTGCGCCTGAAATCGCGCTTGGCATTGTAGGTCGCCAGAGGGTCTTTGGCCCGCGTCACCGGCCATCCCTCTCGCGGGCCTTTTTGAACCAATGATCCTCGGCTACACCGAGCAATGTCAGCATCAACACCGCTATGATCGCCGCGCTGATCACAAGTGGCCACTGCCCTGCGCCACAGGCGATACCGATCATTGCGGCAAGCCAGATATGGGCTGCCGTCGTCAGGTTCTTGACCTCTCCCCGGTTGAAAACAATCAGCCCGGCCGCAATGATCCCCGTGAAGACGGCCGACGCCTCGAATATCCGCAGCGGGTCGATATTGCCGTCGTGGCTGAGCTGGTTATATAGCGCGATCGCACTGATCGTCATCAGCGCGCAGGTGAAGCACAATATGCCATGCGTGCGCAGACCGGCGGCATGGCCGCGCAATTCCCGGTCGAGACCAAGCAACAGGCCCAAAAATGCCGCCGCGCCCAGCCGCAACAGGATCGGACCGTCGATCATGTGCAGGGGTGTGGCGGCATTCAACACCATTAGGTCAAGCGCTCTTCTTGCCGGCGCTGGTGGAGCGGCCGCGCGATGTGGTGGATTTGCCAGTGCTGCGCGATGTGGTTTTTTTCGTCGCACTGTTCTTTGAAGACGCGCCGCCGTCTCCCACCGAATTTTTGAGCGCGGCCATCAGGTCGATGACATTTCCGCCGCGCGACGGGGCATCCTCCTCGACATCTTCGATGACGCGCTTGCCCTTTGCCTTCTTCTTCTTGTCGATCAGCTGATGGAGCGCATCGACATAGCGATCATGAAATTCCTCCGGCTTGAATGGCCCTGTCTTCTTGTCGATGATCGTGGTCGCAAGATCGAGCAGGTCGGTGTCAGCTTCCGTTCCGGGGAGGCCGCGAAAATAGGTTTGCGCCCGCGTCACTTCATCGGCGTAGCGCAGCACTTCGAGCACAAGGCCGCGGCCACAGGGTTTAAGCGAGACCAATTGCTCCCGCCCCCGCACCGACAACTGGCCAAGCCCCACCTTTTTCGTGCGTCGCAGCGCGTCGCGCAGGACTGCATAGGCCTCTTCGGCCAGGTCATCGGCGGGCAGCACGAAATAGGGCTTTTCATAATAAAGCACGTCAATGGCGTCAGCCTCGACGAATTGGACCAGTTCCAGCGTCTTGCGACTTTCAATCTTGACCGCCTCGATCTCATCCTGCTGCAATAGGACATAGTTGCCCTTGGATACCTCATAGCCCTTGAGGATTTCGTCGGGATCGACCGGCCCGACGCCGGTCACGACCTTCTCATATTTGATGGGCTTGCCACTGGGTTCATGAATCTGGCGGAAGGAAACCGCAGCGCCAGACTTGGTGGCGGGATAGATTTCCACCGGTATAGAAACGAGGGCCAGCCGAATCTGGCCCTGCCAATATGCGCGTGCGGCCATGGGGGAACCTCCAACGGCACAGCGCGCTACGCCCTTGAAAAGTTCCAGGGGCAGCGGGCATCTTTGGCGCGTGCCGCATGGGAGCATCCATATCAGTCATGGAACATTCATGCTGTAGGGCTATTGTAATGCCGTCACTCCTTCCCCCTTTGGAGTGACCCTCCCTGAACCTCGGCTCCGCCGGCCTATGCCGGTGGAGCCATTTTCTTAAGCGCGGGCCGGCAGGATGCAGGCCCGGCATTCGCCAAAGCCAATGGACGCAAAGCCGTCCCGGTGCGCACGCGCCTCCAACATCACTTCGTCGCCATCCTCCAGGAATGTGCGGCTTTCGCCAGATGGCAGGGTGATTGGGCTCTTGCCGCCCTGTGTCATTTCCAGAAGACTGCCAAGCGATTCCCTGTCCGGACCGGAGATCGTTCCTGTGCCAAGCAGGTCGCCCGGCGTCAGGTTGCAGCCATTGGACGCGTGATGAGCGACAATCTGCGCCGCGGTCCAATACATGGCGCTGGCCCGACTGTGGCTGAGGCGGAAGGGTGGCATAGCGGCGTCCCGCATGCGCGCGGTGCGGATGGTGACGCCAAGGTCGAGCGCTAGTCCGCCCCATTCCTGATCCTGCGGGTCCAGTAAATAGGGCAGGGGCGCGGGGTCGCCCTGCGGCCGGGCGGGCTGAGCCTGACGGAAGGGTGCGAGGGCTTCGGGCGTTATCACCCAGGGGGAGATGGTCGAATGGAAATTCTTGGCCAGGAAAGGGCCGAGCGGGACATATTCCCACGCCTGGAAATCGCGCGCCGACCAATCATTGAGCAGGCAGAAACCGCCGATATGGCTGCCCGCATCCTTGATGGGGATAGGGTCGCCCAAGTCATTGCCCTGCCCGATCCAGATGCCCAGTTCCAGTTCATAATCCAGCCGCGCGGTCGGGCCAAAGCGCGGTTCGGCGGCATCGGGCGCCTTCGACTGCCCGTTCGGACGAACCACTGGCAGCCCCGAGGGACGCACGGAAGACGCGCGGCCGTGATAGCCGATCGGCACATATTTATAATTGGGCAGCAGCGGATTGTCAGGGCGGAACAAGGTGCCGACATTGGTGGCATGATGAATGCCGACATAGAAATCGGTGTAGTCGCCGATCCGGGCGGGCAGATGAAGGGTACAATGTGCCTGGGCGTGAAGCGCTGCGGCAAGGACAGGCTGCCCATCCCGATCACATAGCAGGCGGGAGAGCGTGCGGCGCAGGGCGACCCGGTCAGTCGCGGGCAGCGCGAGCATGCGGTTGAGGCAATCATCGCCCAGCAGGGGCCGGACGGCATCGGGCAGATGATCGCCGATCGCGGCAAGATCGAGGATATGGTCGCCGATCGCGACGCCGGGGCGGGCCGATCCATTGGCAGGAGAAAATATGCCGAGCGGCAAATTCTGAACCGGAAAATCGGGGTGGCCCATGGCGTTGTCGACCCAGCATGGGAGATCAATCGCGTGGGTTTCGTCGATGGTCGTCATCAATCATCTCCTTGGACGGGCAGGCGCGCTTTGGCGAAGCCAGACCAGCATGCGTCATAATCCCGCTGCGCGAAGTCAGCCTCAGCGGCGAAACGGGTGGGGCGGAAAGGGAAGCGGCCTTCAAACATGAAGGCCATGGTCGCGTCGATCTTGTGCGGCGCAAGGGAGGCGGCGACGGCATTTTCGTAGCTGGTGCGGTCGGGGCCGTGGCTGGCCATCTGGTTATGCAGCGATGCGCCGCCCGGCGCAAAACCGCCAGCCTTCGCATCATAGGCGCCGGTCACCAGCCCCATGAATTCACTCATCACATTGCGATGGAACCAGGGCGGCCGGAACGTGTCTTCGGCCACCATCCAGCGCGGCGGGAAAATGACGAAGTCGCAATTGGCGACGCCGGACGTATCGCTGGGACTGGTCAGCACCGTGAAGATGGAGGGGTCGGGATGGTCATAGCTGACCGTGTTGATGGTGTTGAAACGGCGCAGGTCATAACGGCATGGGGCTAGGTTCCCATGCCAACCCACGACATCGAAAGGTGAATGCGGCAAGGTCGTCGACCAAAGACCGCCCTGAAATTTCTGGATGAGTTCAAAGGGCGCGTCGACATCCTCGAACCAGGCCACCGGGGTTTCAAAATCCCTGGCGTTGGCAAGGCCATTGGCACCGATCGGCCCCAGTTCAGGCAAGCGGAAAAGCGCGCCATAATTTTCGCAGATATAGCCGCGCGCGGATTCATCCAGGAGCGAAACCTGAAAACGGACGCCACGGGGGATGAGCGCGACCTGCTGCGGCGCGACGTCGAACCGGCCAAGCTCAGTGGTAATCCGCAGTGCGCCTTGTTGCGGCACGATCAGCATCTCGCCGTCGGCATTGAAGAAAGCGCGGCCGTCCATCGGGCGGTTGCAGGCATAAAGATGGACGGCGAAACCGACAGCTGCAGCGATATCGCCATTGCCGCAATAGGTGACGATGCCGTCCAGGAAATCCACCGGGTCGGACGGCATGGGCAGCGGGTCCCAGCGCAGGCGATTGGGCGAGGGCGGCATGTCCATGAAGGGGGCGGAGGCGAAGCGATGCGCCCCGGCATAAGGGCGGTAAGCCTCATGCTGCGCCGTGGGCCGCAGGCGATAGAGCCAGCTGCGGCGATTGTCGGCGCGCGGCGCGGTGAAGGCCGTGCCGGAAAGCTGTTCGGCATAAAGGCCAAAGGGCGTCTTTTGCGGCGAATTGCGGCCGATCGGGACAGCGCCAGCCACAGCCTCCGTCACGATATGATTGGCAAAACCGGGTATCATCGCGGCCGATGCGCCATCTTGATCCGGAATGGGCATTGCCCTCTCCTATAGTTTCATTTGCAACCAGTATAGACTTTGCCCGATCGGTGTCAAATGATAGCCTTCGCCATGACCACCTCCTCCCTGCTGCTCGACGCGTTCCTGCCCTATCGCCTGTCGTTCACCACCAATCTGGTGAGCGATGCGGTCGCCAGCGCTTATGAGGAGGCGTTCGGGCTGCGCATTCCCGAATGGCGCGTAGTCGCCGTGGTGGCGGAGCATCCCGACGGCGTGACGCAGCAGGCTATCGGCTGGACGACGCGGATGGACAAGGTAACCGTCAGCCGCGCCGCAGCCGCCCTCATCGACCGCGACATCTTGATCCGGGGCCCGAACCCGGCCGACCAGCGGTCGCATCTCCTGACGCTGAGTACGGCCGGCATAGCGCTGTATCAGGCGATCGTGCCGCAGGCGCTGGCGTTGGAAGAACGAATTTTCGGGTCCTTTACAGAGGCAGAGCGGACACAGCTGGACGCGATGCTGCGCCGGATTGATGCAATCGTGCTGGACGGCCACATGACAGCGTCCAAGGCGTAGCGCGGGCGGTCACAGCCATCGATGACCTACATATGTTGGACGATGCACCCACATTGTGGCAGGACAAACTTGCTTACACATCACGCCTAGATCAAATATGCGATGTTTGAAGAAGGCATAGTCGGGGGAGTGGACATGCGCGCACGGATCGGGACCCTGGCGGCGAGCAGCCTGATCGCCCTGTCGGGCGTAGCGATAGCCCAGGGTGGTCCGCCACAGGTGCAGCCGGTGCAGATCGATCCCGCCCGGCCAGACTGGGAAAATCCGGCAGTTTTCGCCATCGGAAAGTTGCCCGCGCGCGCCACCGCCTTTCCCTTCGAAAGCCGCGACGCCGCGCTGGCCAGCGACCGTTCCCGATCGCGCCGCTTCCTGTCATTGAACGGGCCATGGAAGTTCGCCTTTTCGCCTAATGCCGACAAGCTGCCGAACGGGTTCGAGCGCCCCGATTTCGATGTGTCGGGCTGGAAGACGATACCCGTTCCGGCCGACTGGCAGGCGGAAGGCTATGACCAGCCCCGCTACAATAATATCACCTATCCCTTCCCCGCCAACCGGCCGCTGATCCCCCATGCGACAAATCCGGTGGGGTCCTATCGCCGCGATATCGACATACCGGCGGACTGGGCCGGGCAGGATATGGTGCTGCACATCGGCGCGGCTGGTTCCGCTTATTATGTCTGGGTCAATGGCCAGAAGGTCGGATATGCGCAGGATAGCAAGCTGCCGTCGGAATTCGACGTGACCCGCTTCATGCGCCCCGGCCGCAACAGCATCGCCGTCCAGGTCTATCGCTGGTCGGACGGCTCCTATCTGGAGGATCAGGATTTCTGGCGCGTGTCGGGGATCGAGCGCGATGTGTTCCTGATGGCGGCGCCCAAGACGCGCGTGCGCGACTTTTTCGCTCATGCCGGTTTCGATGCGGAGGCCGGTGCGGGCCAGCTGGCGGTCGACGTCACTGTAACCGCGGGCGCGGCGACGAGCGCCCGCTATGTGCTGATGGATGGCACGCGCATCGTGCTTGAAGGACGGCAAGCCGTTGCCGCCGGAAATGCGGAACGCACCGTGACCCTGACCGGCAGGATCGACAGGGTGAAACCGTGGACGGCGGAAACCCCCAACCTGTACCGGCTGCTGGTCGAACTTTATGACGCAGGCGGACGGATCATCCAGTCGAGCGACGCCAGAATCGGTTTCCGCACGGTCGCGATGCGCAATGGCGTCGTCACGGTGAATGGCAAGCCGATCACCCTTCGCGGCGTCAACCGCCATGAGCATGATCCCGAAAGCTTCCATGTCATTTCGCTGGCCTCAATGGAGCGCGATATCCGGTTGATGAAGCGCAACAATGTCAACGCGATCCGCACATCCCATTATCCCAATGATCCGCGTCTCTACGACCTGGCCGATCGCTATGGCCTCTATGTGATGGACGAGGCGAATATCGAGAGCCATGCCTATATGGATTATGGCAATCGGCATGGCGATCAGCGCGCCGAATATCAGATCGGGTTCGACCCGGCGTGGAAGGACGCGCATGTAAGCCGCGTCACCAACATGGTGGAGCGGGACAAGAATCATCCATCGATCCTCTTCTGGTCGTTGGGCAATGAGGCAGGAATCGGCCCTAATTTCGCGGCTGCGGCGGCCGCCGCCAAGGCGCGCGACCCCGATCGGCTGGTCAGCTATCTGGGCTGGGGCACATGGGACGGGATTGGCGACCATCGGCCCAATTTCTACGCCGACATCTACGCGCCCATGTATGATCCGGTCGCCAAGCTGGTCGATTACGCAACCAACTGGAATTTCGGGCAGCCGCTGATTCAGTGCGAATATGCCCATATGCAGGGGAATAGCGGCGGCAATCTGAAGGACTATTGGGACACCATCTATGCCCATCCCGACCGGCTACAGGGCGGCTTCATCTGGGACTGGGTCGATCAATCCATGTATCGATACACCAGGGATGGCACGCGCTACTGGGGCGACGGCGGCGAATATGGGCCGAACCCGGGAGGCGACATAGAATTTGGCGACGGGTTGCTGCAGTCGGACCGAACCCCCAATCCGGCACTTTATGAATTGCGCAAGGTCTATGCGCCGGTCCAGTTCGATGGGTTCGACCCGGCGAGCGGCCGCGTCACCGTACGCAACCGCCACGATTTCATCGATTTGTCCGGGTTCAGTTTTGATTGGGCGATGATGGAGGATGGCGTGGAAATTGCCCAGGGCGCGCTGACGATGGCGGACGTGCCTGCTCGCGGTGCTGCGGCAGTGACGGTGCCCATTAGCGCTATCCCTCGCAGGTCCGGATCGGAATATTTCGTGACGATCAACGCCCGGGCCAAGGCCGGCGCCATCCCGTCGGTGGCCGCCGAAACGCTGATGGGCTGGGAGCAATTTGCGCTGCAATCGGACGCCCCTGCCCTACCCGCCGTCGCCACTGGTCCCGTGGCCGTCAGCGAAAAGGGCGATGCCATCAGCCTTAGTGCCAATGATGCAACGTTGGCGATCGACCGGACGAGCGGGCTTGTCCGGTCCTACAGCAAGGACGGACATATGCTGGCGCGCGGCGGTGCGCCGCATTTCTGGCGCGCGGTCACCGACAATGACATCGGCATTGGCACGGCCAGACAGTTGGCGGTCTGGAAGACGATGAGCGAACAGCGTAAAGTGGCCGCCATCCGAATTCTTCCAGCGGAGAATGGCGGACGTTCAGTGGAGGTGCGCTATATATTGGGTGAAGGCGCGGCCGACTTTACCAGCATCTACCATATGGCAGGCGATGGATCGGTGTCAGTCGATGGCGATTTTCAGCCGGTCAGGGACGACCTGCCACCCCCGTTCCGCATCGGCCTGGCCTTCAGCCTGCCGCGCGCCATCGACACCGTTCAATGGTATGGCCGCGGCCCGCACGAAAGCTATGTCGATCGCAAGACGTCCGCACCCATCGGCTTGTGGCGCGGCGCGATCGCAGATCAGAACCACGACTATATCCGGCCGCAGGAAACCGGCAACAAGGTGGATGTTCGCTGGATGGAGGTGTCGGGCGACGGCGCGGGGCTTCACGTGCAGGGCGCGCAGCCGATGATGATGAACGCGCTGGCCTTTCCCTACAGCGACCTTGACCGGCATGCGCCGGGAACCTGGAAATCGTCGGACATTCGTCCGCGTGACGAAGGCACGCTGTTGATCGACGGCGACCAATGGGGCGTGGGTGGCGACACGGCCTGGAGCGAATTTGGCAAGCCGATGGCCGCCTATCGCACCGCCAGCATGCCCATGCGCTTTTTCTTTCGCCTGACCCCTTTCACCGGATCGGGGACGCACCCTGATCAGGCGATATCAGCGCGCGCCACACAGGAGGAATGACGAAGGGCCCCGGCTGGAGAGGATCCGTCAGCCCTCGCCTTCGGCGAAAGATGGGGCACATCAAAGTGCCTCATGCGTTGAGCGGAGGACATTGTTTGAAAGGACCAACATGCCCCATCACAAGGAACGCCCAGCTCGCAAGGCGACGTCCCGTCTGGCCATCTACCTGTTCTTCGCCTTCATATTGGCTGCGCTTCTGGCATTTGCATGGGTGAACATGCACGGTTGAAGCCGACAGCATGGTGCTCGAGCCCGGCCATTCCGTAAGTCATCGGGGGGCATCGTGATGAGGACCGCCTGCCGTCTTGTTGCTGGATTCCCCTATAGCGGCGGCCAGCGAGTCGACGTCAGACGGCGGAATGCGCCGGGCGATCATCGCCATCGTTTCCGGCGACTGACGCGCGTCAACGACAGCTTTTTCCTGTTGCCAGCCTTTCAGCCGCGCGGCGACATAGGACGATCTTTGCCCCGCCAATATAGGGCCTTTCTTTCCGGGCGCATGGCAGTTGACGCAGGCCGGGACCGGAATGCCGGCCTGATCCTTGAGCATCGGCAAGTCTGACAAGAGATTGGTCGGCTTCAGGCCCGGCAGCGCGGAAAAATGGTTCGCGAGCCGCTGCATTTCCGCATCGCTCAAGCTGCTGACCGCTGTTTGCATGACCGCGCTGGACCGCTCACCCGACGCATAGCGGCGCAGGCTGGCCAGCAGATAGGCTGGATCCTGCCCCCCTAAAATCGGGATATCGGGCTGTCCCCGCCCCTTCCCATCCACCCCGTGGCAACCGGTACAGCCAGCGAGCGTACCAGGGGCGACCCCCGAAAGCGGCCTTTCCCCGGCCGCTTGCGTAAGGGCGCGATATTGACGGGGCGTCATACCGGGAAGCCGACGGACAAAGGCTGCCATATGTTTTACTTCGTCCGGGCGGTCGGACACAGGCCAAGCGGGCATTCCCGTGAATTTGACACCATGGCGGATGATCCAGAATAGCTCGCGATCCCGCCATTCTCCTGCGGTTTGTGCAAGATCCGGGGCAGGCGGCGTCGCGCCCTGCATCACAGGTGACGGTCGAACGCCGGGAGCGCCGTGACAGACCTGGCAGGCCTGGCGGAAATGACCTGCCGCGCTGACCAGTCCGGTATCGGCCAACGGATCATCCGGCGCCTGGAACGCGGAATAGGTGCGCACCGAATTGCGCATCACCCAGTGCAGAAACCAGTCGGTGATGCGCCAGTGGCCAGAGGACGCTGAAATCTGCACCGCGCCCGACCATGCAAAGAGCATGGCAAGAGTGCCCACGCCGATAAGCGTTACAATGGCGCGCAGCCAGGTGATGCGGATGGTCATGCAATACTCCGCTGACGAAGGAGGCTGGCCAGCAACGCCAGCCCCCCCAGGAAATAGCTGGCGGCGCCCAGCAACAACATGATGACGCCGCCCAGTTGCTGATCGACCAGCGCATCTACGCCAGCCAATCCATGATGCGCCATCGGATAAAGGGGCCGGGGCGCAAGGCCGATCAAGACCCCCAGCAAGGTCATATGCATGGATGTGAGCAGGAGCGCGCCTATCCCCGCGGCGCGGCGCGGCGCGTAGCATACCGACGACCAGAGCAGCAGGCCGGCGGCGAGAAAACAGAATTGTTCGATCACCAGGACTGGAAAGGATCTGGCCGCCGCGCGCAGCACTGGAAGATGCCAAAGCCACACGACCATCAGTTCAACGAGCATCATCGCCATTGGCGTCACGATATGGGGCCAGCGGCGGGCAGGATCGGCCGCAGTTCCGGCAAGACCGAATGCAAGCAGCGGCGCGGCGATGGCAACGGCGATCATATGCCCTGCCATATGCCCGATCATGCCCAGTGGCAGCCCGGCCAGCAGCCAACCCGCGGGCAGCAACGCCAGGCCGGCAAGCAGGGAGGCCCGCTTCACAGGCAGTTCCGGAGAAACACGACAGGCAGCGCTGTGAAGAGGACGCCGACGAAACTGAGGCCAGCCAGCAGCAATGTCGATTTGGCCAGAAAGCGTAGCCGGTCGATATCCGTGGAATCCTGGTGCGGGGCGCTATCACCCGGGCGGCGCGTCTGCTTCCAGGCGACCCAGCCGGAAAGGGAGATGAGCCCCAGAGCGACAAGCGTTCCGATCACGAACAGGGTCGGAAAGGTTGCGAAGGTCCCCGCCTTTGCGCAGGAGATCGCGGCCCATAGATACGCCATCAGGAAATGCCCGGCCCAGATGGCGGGCGGAACGATCAGCGTCCAGAGCGTGACCCGGAGGCGCTCATGCCATTTGCCCCGCTCCGTCATGCGACCTCCGGAAACAGGCCGATGGTCGCGTAGGTGACGATCGCCGTCAGCGCGTAGAAATGCATATAGACGCTGACGTTGCGCAGATCCGCATCATGGTGCGGATCCATCTTTCCGGCCAGACTACGCGCGAGCGCATAGCTTTGCATGATGGCCGCCACACCGGCATGGGCGCTGGTCCAGATCGCAAGCGTCCACACGATCGCAGGGTAGCTGTGCACCTGGGGATCAAGGCCGCTGATCCATGGCCCGGCCAATCCCCCACCAGCCCCCGCTATGCTGAGCACAATGCCGCACGCCAGCAGAACGCGCGCCGGTGCTACGCCACCGCGGGCATGGATGTTACGCGCCGCGATCGTCGCAAGCCAGCCGACCAACCCGGCAATCAGCGCGATCATCGGCCACATCATGCCCGGCCCGCTCGCCATATCCGCAGGAGGGAAATCGGCATGGCGCGTCCAGAAGAAGAAATAGCCGAAGACCAGGCCGGAAAAAGCCGTGGCGTCGGCCATCATCGTGATGAACATCGCCCACCAGCCAGGCGCGGCGGGGCCGGAGAGATAGAGCGGCAACTCTATGCCATGACCCACCGGCTTGCATGGCTTTTCGGGGATTTCGGCGGTGCCCGTCCACAGCCACCAGAGCGTGCACGCCAAGGTCGCCACACCGCAAGCGAGCGCAGCCCAATAGAGGTGATAGGTGGTGAAGATGAACACCCCACCCAGGGCGATGGCGGTCAGCATCGGTTTGACGCTGGGCGTTCCGAGCCGGATGACGGCCAACGGCCGCGCGTCGAGGGCAGTGGTCACGATGGTTTCCCTGCGCCCCTCCTCCGCATCGGGCAGGAAAAATCGTCCTTCGTCCACTTTCCTGACAAAATCCGGCTGGTCCCATATGGGGTAGCGGCTTTCGATCAGGGGCACAGAGCGGATGCCCCAATCCTCATCATCGGGATGCGCAAGCCATTCAAGCGTGCCCGCATTCCAGGGATTGCGCTGCGCCTTGGATCGACGGGGCGACAGGCAAAGGTCAACGCAGATGACCGCAACGCCGGCCGCGAACAGATAGGCACCGGCCGTCGATAGAAGATTGAGGCCGCCTAAACCCAGTTCCGCCGGATAGGTGAAAACGCGGCGCGGCATGCCCATCAGGCCCGACAGATGCATCGGAAAGAAGGTCAGGTTTGCGCCTGCAAACAGCATCCAGAAGGCGATGCGTCCTAGCCGGTCAGACAGTTTCTTGCCAGTGATCAACGGCCAGTAATAATAAAGGCCGGCAAAGAGCGGCATCAGCGTCCCGCCGATGAGGACATAATGGAGATGCGCGACGATGAAATAGCTGTCGTGCGCCTGCCAGTCGAAGGGCGCGACCGCCACCATGACGCCGGTAAGGCCGCCGATCACGAAGATCGCGAGGCTGCCGGTGGCATAGAGCAGCGGCGTCGACCAGGTGACGCGCCCGGCCCATAGCGTCGCGATGAACACGAAAATCTGGACGCCGGTGGGAATGGCCACGGCTTCCGACGCAGCCGAGAAAAAGGCCAGGCTGATCTTGGGCAACCCGGTCGTGAACATGTGGTGCACCCACAGGCCGAAGGACAGGAACGCCGTGCCCACCGCCGCCAGCACGATCCACGGATAGCCCAGCAGATGTCGGTTAGCGAACGTCGGCACCAGCATGGCGAACAGGGCGATTGACGGCAGGAAGATGATGTAGACTTCGGGATGGCCGAAGATCCAGAAAAGATGCTGCCACAGCAGCGGATCGCCACCCCGGTTCGCGTCGAAAAAGGGCCAGTCGAGCAACCGCTCCATTTCGAACAATATATCGCCCGCGATCAGCGGCGGGAAGGCAAAGAGGATCATCACCGCGACGACCAGGATATACCAGGCATAAAGCGGCATCAGATTGAGCCGCATGCCGGGCGGCCGGCATTTGAGCACGCCGACGATCAGTTCGACGGCGGCGGCGACCGACGACACTTCGATGAAGGACAGGCCCAGCATCCATATGTCCGCGCCAAGCCCTGAAAGGTCGGTCCGGGTGGTAAGCGGCGGGTACATGAACCATCCGCCATCGGGCGCGGCATTGAAGAAAATCGAGCCGCTGACGAAAACGCCGCCGATCAGGAAGGACCAGTAGCCAAATGCGGACAGCCGGGGAAAGGGCAGATCGCGCGCGCCAAGCAATTGCGGCAGCAGGATGATCGACACGGCCTCGAACATCGGCACGGCAAAGAGGAACATCATCATCGAGCCGTGCAGGGTGAACAGCTGATTGAAGCTGTTCGCGCTGACCAGTTCATTGTCGGGGACGGCCAGCTGCGTGCGCATGATGAGCGCCAGCACGCCGGCAAACAGCATGAAGCCGAATGCAGTCAGCACATACCAGACGCCGACCCGATTATTGTTGGTGTCCGTCCAGCGCAGGAACAGCCCCTGGGGCGGCTTCCATACGGCCCGCAGCCGTTCTTCCTGTGCAGCGCGCAGCGCGGGATCGTCCTGATCATGCAGGCTCATTTCAGCCCCTTGAGATACTGCGCGATCGCCTGGGCATCGGCGGCGCTGATTTGCGGGAAGGCGGGCATCCGGGCGCCGGGCTTGGCATCTTGCGGCGCGCGGATGAAAGAGGCGATATTGGCGGAGGTCGGCGGCATGATGCCAGCCCCCATTGTCCGCCTTTCCCCAAAGCGGCTGAGATCCGGGCCAATCCTTGCGTCATGGGACGTACCGCGTATCGCATGGCAACCGCCGCAGCCATGCGCATCGAACAACGTCGCCCCGCGTGACGCGATCGCGCCGGCGCTTGCAGCCCTGCTCCGGCGCAGCCAGGCGTCGAAATCCGTGGCATCCATGGCGATCACGTCAAAGGCCATCAGCGCATGGCTGAGGCCGCAAAATTCCGCGCATACGCCGCGATAGCGGCCCGACTTTTCCGCCTGCACCACGAGCCGGTTGGTGCGTCCGGGGATCATGTCCATCTTGCCGGCCAGCCCGGGAATCCAAAAGCTGTGGATGACGTCGCGTGCGGTGAGTTCAAAGACCACGGTTCGCCCGACGGGGATGCGCACTTCATTGGCCGACAGCAATGGCGACAGGTCGCCAGCAGGGTCGTAGGCGACCCGCCACCAGAATTGCTCGCCATCCACCCGCACGACCAAATCACCAGGGGCGGTAGCGCGAGGCCGCATCGCAGGCAGCGCATAGATCAGCAAGGCTGTCAGGATAAGCGTCGGGCCAATGGCGCCCATCCACAGGACCATGCGCATGCCGCGGTCATGGCTCAGCTTGCCTTCCGGCGCGCGCACGGCGCGCACGTAGAGGACGACCATAATCGTGACGATAACAGCCGCCCCTATGGTCAACAGGAGCGCCATCTGCCGCACGGCGCGCGCTTCTGCGCCAAAGACATGCAGGGTCGACTGTTCCGCATTGCAGGCCGTCAGGCCTGCCAGCACCAGCAGCCAGAACCATGGATTGCGCATAGCGCGACTTTACCCCTTTCATGCCGCATCGACCGTGCGCGTTATAGGCCGAACACCTCAACCGCGGTCGGGTTCAATTATTTCTCTTTCGTAACAAGCACGTCCAACCGGACACCCGGCGCAACCAAAGTGCTCGCCGGGGATTGCACAATCGTCAGTCCTTCGACCGGGAGTTTCCCCTTTGCCCAGCGCTCCGCCACGCCTCAGACCCTTGCTTCATCCGCTCCATGGCCTTTTCTTGGCGTGGCCTGTCGCGATGTTTCCCGCAGCGCTGGCGAGCGACATCACCTATCTCAACAGTGCCGAGATCCAGTGGACCAATTTTTCCGCCTGGCTGATCACCGGCGGCTTGCTGGGCGGGGGATTTGCCTTGATTTGGAGCATCGTCGCGCTCTTGCGCCGCAAGGGCAGCGCCAGGTCGCGCCTCGCCATCGTTTCGGTGCTGCTGCTCATGATGATGATTGCAGGCCTTATCAACGCGTTTCAGCACAGCCGTGATGGCTGGAGTTCGGTCGGTGCAACAGGTCTCATCCTGTCAATCATCAGCAGCATTCTGGCGGTCGCGGCGGGTTGGATCGCATGTGCAGCCTATCGGGAGGACCGGCCTTGAAACATCATGCATTATGGCTGTGCGCCGGCCTCCTGACCCTGGCGGCATGTGGCAAAAGTGAGCAGGGACTGGACCAGACCGGTCCGCAGCCCGACCTGCCCGAACAGCGGCAGACCTTGCTGCCGCCGATGAAGATCGCAACGCCGGCCGGATGGGACGGCGAAAAGCCGACTGCACCCAGGGGCTTCACGGTGACGGCATTGGCCACCGGCCTCGCCATTCCGCGGCAAACGCTCGTTCTGCCCAATGGCGACATATTGGTCGCCGAAGGGTCAGGCGGCGGCGCCTCCGCGCTTCGGCCCAAGGACGTTATCGCCACCTATATCAAGGCCATGGGAAAATCATCCGTCAAGGGCGGCAATCGCGTGACCTTGTTGCGCGATGCCGACAATGATGGCCGCGCGGAGTTGCGCACCAGTTTCATCACCGGCCTGAACGCCCCCTATGGCCTCGCCTATGTCGATGGGCAGATCTATGTCGCCGATCAAGATGCACTTGTGCGCTTTCCCTACCGAGAAGGTGTGACGCGCATAACCTCCCCGGGCGTCGAGCTTCTCAAGCTCCCCTCCCACATCAATCATCACTGGACCAAGTCGCTGACTGCGGGGCCGGATGGATCAAGGCTGTATGTCGGCATCGGATCCAACAGCAATGTCGGCGAGCGCGGCATGGGGGTAGAGCAGGATCGGGCGGTCATCTGGGAAATCGACCGACAAAGCGGCATGCATCGGACTTATGCATCGGGCATCCGTAACCCCACCGCCCTCGCCATCGAACCCCGCACGCAGCGCCTGTGGGCGGTTGTCAACGAACGCGACGAATTGGGACCGCAGTTGGTCCCTGATTATCTGACGAGCGTCCGCCCTGGCGCCTTTTACGGCTGGCCCTACAGCTATTGGGGCCAGAATGTCGATCCGCGCGTTCGACCGCAAAAGCCCGATATGGTCCGTCGGGCGACCCGTCCGGATTATGCGCTGGGGTCTCATGTCGCTGCCCTTGGCGTCAGTTTCACCACTGACGGCGGCTTTGGCGGCGGCTTTTCCGAGGGCGCGTTTGTCGGGGAGCATGGGAGCTGGAACCGGCAGGATCTGGCGGGCTATAAGGTCGTCTGGGTGCCCTTTTCGAACGGTCGCCCGTCCGGTGAACCGCAGGATTTCCTGACCGGCTTCATCAAGGGCGACCACGCCCGGGGCCGCCCTGTCGGCGTCACTTATGACCCTGTGCACAAAGCGCTGATCGTCGCCGATGACGTGTCCAACACGATATGGCGGGTCGCGCCCGATCGCCGGTAACGGCCCTGCGCGCGCCTGGTTGACGCGCGCAGGACTTTGATGACGACGGAAATTCGCCGCTGATCAGCCTGGTCGGCAATCGCCTGCCGCTGGTGTCGAAAATATATGTCACTGCGCGACTGTCGCAATGGTTCGACGCCGGCCCGGGACGCCTCGATTGGCAGGCGCTGCTGAACTACCGATCCTCCTATTATCTAAGCCAGTTCAACGAAGACGACATCGTCTTCCTTAATGGAACGCGTCAGGACGCGTTGTCAGCAGGTTTTCCCGATCGGCAGAAAGGGCTTTGTCACTCTCAGGCGGAGCATCGGCTACACAATCAAGAATTTTCGCTTTGAAGGCTGGGCAAGCAAATTCCTCAATGACGCACGGAGCTACGGTATGCGTGTGAGGGTGAATTTCTAAACCCGCGAAATAGCCGCCTGCGCCTTGTCGGGACGCGGGCGGCTGTTTGTCAAACCGCCACATTATCTCCGGACAGAATGAGGGCCAATCCGATGGCGTTTCGCGCGGCTGGCGGCAATGCCACCTCCAGCGCGTCGGTCGTGCGCGTAAATCTGAGCGGTTCGGTGCTGCCCGGTAGGGTGATGCGTTCGACCGTCCCTCTTAGCGTTGGATCCTTGCCCGCGAGCAAGGTCAACCGCGCGACATTGTCATCTGGCCAACCCAGAATGAAGGCATGGAGGTTACTTCCCTTAGTGACGTAGCGGATATCCCTGGCGCCATAGGGGGACACCGGCCCGCCTTCCGAAAACAGACCCGTATTGCCGGTGGTCGGCCCTTCGCCATTGCGCCGCCATGGCCGCGTGCCATAGATTGCTTCCCCAAATTCCGCCATCCAGGCGGCAATGTCCTCGACGATCTTTTCAGCCTTGTCGTCGATCGTTCCATCGCCACGCATCGGCACCGACACCATCAGATTGCCGTTTTTCGACACTACGTCGCATAAGGTGTGCAGCACGGTAGCGGCCGATTTATACCCGCCGCGTTCATAGAGTTCCGCGTCATAATGCCAGTTTCCAAGGCAGGTGTCGGTCTGCCATGGGAAGCGTTCAATGTAATTTTTGCCGCCGCGTTCTACGTCATCGACCACGCCCATCCGCCGCTGCGGCGGGACCATCTTGGCAGTCACGACCGCTTCCAGACTACCATTATGCCAGCGCATCGACTGATTGTAGAAATAAGCTGCAATATCAAGCCCATATTGCTCGAGCGGAAGGTCGAAATTGTCGAAATAGACCATGTCCGGCTGGTATTTGTCGATCAGTTCGCGACAGCGCAAAAACCAATTGTGCGCAAAAGCAGGGTCGGCAGGCATACCCTCATTCCACAATCTGTCGGTGCCTTCATGCCATTCATTGGCCTCCGCGATGGTGCGGATGCCGTCTGGCATGGGCATCATGCGACCGGTATAGAGTTGTTGCGGATCAAGCCCCTGCCACCATTTTCCGCGGCCCTGCTCCGTCGTTAAGCGAAATGCGTCATACCGTCGACCGGCATGGGGTCCTTCCGGATCATAGCCATAGGCAGGCTGGTTCCAGTGCCATGCATGGGATGAATGGTTGGATACGGCAAAGCGCATGCCCCGTTCACGCGCCAGCCTCTCCCACGTTCCGATAATATCTTTCTTCGGACCTACGCGCGTGCTGTTCCATGGATGATGAGAAGACGCATAGGCATCGAAATTGTCGTGATGGTTGGCCAGCGCCATGAAATATTTTGCGCCGGCGCGCTTATACAGGTCTAGCAATCGGGCAGGGTCCCAAGCCTGCGCCGTCCACTTATTCTGTATCTCCATGAAGCCAATATCGGTGGGGTGGCCATAATGCGCCAGATGATGATCATAGGCGCGACTGCCCTGGAGATACATGTTCCGCGCATACCAGTCGCCAGCTTCCGGCACGCATTGCGCGCTCCAATGCGCCCATATTCCAAATTTCGCGTCGCGGAACCAGTCGGGGACGCTGTAGCCGGCGGTCAGGGACGTCCAGTCTGGTGTAAAGCTGGTCGGGGCCGGGACGCGGACATCGCGGCCGGCGCCAAGCGGTGTCGGCAATGTAGAAGCGAACCCCTTGGAAAAAGCACCGGAGGCCGTCGCAGCGGCAGCGGTTCCCTTGATCAGTTGACGCCTCGTCGTCTTCATTGCACCCCT
>NZ_DJDV01000076.1:0-4067 GCF_002431195.1 Sphingobium sp. UBA5915
CGCGCGCCGATCCGCCCCCGCGCCCGGCCGAAGAGATCATGCGCGCATTGGCCGACACGCCGCAGGCCAAGCCGGCCGCGCCCGAGCTGGACTTTGGCGAAAATGAGCCGGTCGTGATCGCGGTGCTGGAAGAGATCGTTGCGGACCTGGGCGATGCCACGCCCAGCGTCGCGAGCCTGTATCAGGATTTTGGCGTCCGCTGCCGGATGAAGGGCCTTAAAAAATCGCCGCTCGACCTGCCGGCCTTTCGCAAGCGGTTCGCGATGGCGCAGGCGGGGATGGCGGACGGCGACGACCCGCGCTGGCAGGACGCCATCCGCGCGGCCGAGCCGGTGCCCGAGGATATGCTGGCCCCCTTCCTGCTGATCGCGCGCGCGGCGATCGACGGCCATCCCTGTCCCGACGACGGCGCGCTGGCCCGCGCCTATGGCACCAGTTCACCCGGCCGCGTGCGCAGGCTGATCGACTATATGGAAAAGCTGGGCGTTATCGTCGCGCGCACCGATTTTTCGGGCAAGCGCTCGATCGGCCTGCCGGGCCTGGGCCTGTCGACGGCGGCGGCGGAGGGATAGACTGGCCGCCCCGCCCCGGCGGCCGTGCGCCTGATCAGTCCCGCTCCCGCCTGATCGGATAGAGATGATGGTAGGGGCTGCGATCAAATCGTTGCTGCATCAGCCAGTCCAGCCGGGCGTCGCCATCCGCAGCGAACGCCGGATCAGCCGCCAGCTTCGCCTCGAACGCCTTTTTCATGCGCGGATCCGCCGCCAGCAGAGCGTCCGCGATCGGCGCCCGCACGAAATCTTCCGCGCCGGGGGGAGCCGCCAATATTTCCGGGAAAAAGCCCCAGGCAAGAAAGCTGTCCTGGCTTTCAGGCTCCAGCAAGGCTGCGGCGAGCAGCCCCAGCGGTTGGTCGAAAGGCACCCTGACCGTACCGGCAGGCAGCGTCTCCGTCACATCCTCATGCTGCAACGTCGTGGTCAGGGGGATGCGGGCGTCACGCGCCGGCATCAATTGCGGATTGACCAGACGCACGCGATCCAGCGGCAAGGTGAGGGGCGCATCCAGCCTGTCATACCGGATGCCATGGAGCGTCAGTCGATCGATCACATCGGCTTGCTCCACAGGTATCCACCATGCCTTGGGCAAACGCACCGTTTCGACCGGTTCCTGCCCGATGACCGGCATCCGCCAATTGGCTGGCCGGCCAAGCCAGACCTGTTCCCTGCGCCCGCTGGCGGGCGAAACATAGGTGTCGAAGGCCACCCCCTTGAACTGGTCGATCCAGCCGATCGGCTCAGGCGCAGGCCTCCAGCGCGTCAGCATCTCGGTCGGGCGCGTCGCCAGGTCGCTGGCCTTGGCTTTGGCGATGACGCCGGCATCCTGCCCCGCCAGCCCGAGCGCGGCTTCCAGCAATATATAGGTGCCCAGCACTCGCTGGCGGTAAGGCTTGAGCATATGGTTTTCGACCAGCACCGTCGGAACACCGATGAAATCGCCATAGCCGGTCGAATAGCGCGGGCCTTCGGGCGCCTGGCGGATGCCTTTCGTGGGATTACGCGTGTCGATCGGACTGGGATAAAGGGTGGGGACATGCCCCGCCTGTTCCAGCGCCGCCGTTACGATCGGCCCGAAGCGCTGCTGCAGCCAATCGGCGGTGAAGCGGTGATAGGCGTAGCGGCCCCAGCCGGCATAGGTGAAGGTGATGTCATATTGCATGTCGAAGCCGTCGCTCACATGACAATCGACATAGAGGATGGGGTCGAGCCGGCGCAAAAGGCCGATCATCGCGCGGCTTTCGGGAGCATCCGCCTTTGCATAATCGCGGTTCAGATTGATGTTCCGGCTGTTGCCGACATAGCCTTTTTCGACAGGGCCGCGCAGCGCCGGAAAATTCCAGCGGCTCGCCTTCTCATGCCCGTCGATATTATAGACCGGCACGAACACGAGATCGACCTTGTCCAGCAGTCCGTCCTTGCCCCGCAGCGCGATGTCACGCAGCAGCATCAGGCCCGCATCCTTGCCGTCGATTTCGCCGGCATGGATGCCCGCCTGGACGAGCACCACGGGCTTGGCCCCGCCGCCCTTGCTGGCGCGGACGAGCAGCATGTCGCGCCCTTCCCCGGTGCGGCCGAATATTTCCAGGCTGATGAGCGGCGAGGCCGCGTCCAGTCGCTTCAGCCAGGCCTGAACCTCACCATAGCGGGGCGAAGTGGCAAAGCCCGCCCGTTCAGCCGGCGTGATCCAGGGATCATCCTGATCGACCACCAGCGCTTCGCTGGCGCCCGACCATGGCAGCGCCGGCGGCAACGCTGACATTGGCATATCTGGCATCGGCGCGCGGGACAGCGGCTGTGCCATGCCGCTGCCGGCCAAGCACAGGACCGCAGCGCCCAGGCATGTCCTCATCCATTCGACCATTTCCGGACTCCTCCTGTTCAGAAGCGGGCGCGTACGCCAAGGGTTACGGTGCGCGGCGTGCCCGGCTGCACCCAGACCGAACTATAGCTGCTGGCATACCAGGTCGCGTCGAACAAATTGCTGACCGTTCCGAACAGCTCGACATTCTCCATCACGTCAACGCTGCCGAACAGGCGGAATAGCGTGTGGGACGGCAGGGTGAAGTCGGTGCCAGTCTCGCCAAGCCGCTTGCCGACATAGTTCATGCCGGCGCCAAGCTGGGCGGCGCGCCCGGCGAGCGAGAAATGCTTGGCCGCCTGGAGGTTGAGGACATGGTCGGGAATGTTGATCAGCCGGTCGCCAGGCAGGATCTGGAACCCGAAATTGGGATCATTCACCGTCGAACGCGCCTGGGCGTCGGTATAGGCGTAGCTGAGCAGTACGTCGATGTCGCCGGGCAGATGGCCATTGAGGTCCAGTTCAACGCCCCGGCTTCGCGCCTTGCCAATGGCGACGGAAAAGCCAGGATTGTCGTTGTCGCTGGCCAGGACATTCTTCTTGGACAGCTGATAAACCGACAGGGTGCCCGTCAGCGCGCCGCCCAGCATCGCCAGCTTGGCGCCGGCCTCAATGGACTCGCTGGTTTCGGGATCGAAGATATTGTTGAGGAAATCCGCGCCGATATTGGCGCGATACCCCTCGCCATAGGCGGCGTAGAGGCTGATCGCGGCGTTCAGATCGTAGACGATGCCGGCCTGCGGACTGAACCGTTCATATCTGCGGCTGTTGTGCCGGATGGCGGGCGCGAGCAGGCGGTTATCGACCTTCAGCGTCAGATTGTCGTATCGGCCGCCTAGGCGGATCTGAAGACGGTCCGTCAGTTCGATCTGATCCTGCACATAAAAGCCGAAGCTGCGCTGCGTATCGAGGCGGTTGGTCAACACCGCCGTCGCGGGAAGCGGATATCGCCCATAGACAGGATTATCGATGTCGATGACGTAGCCGGCCTGATCGTCCGGGTTCGTGCTGACCGCTGGCGGACGATATCGCGTGAAGAAATTATCATAGCGGAAATGGTCGAAATCGCCGCCGATCAGCACGCGGTGGCGCAGGGATGCCGTTTCGAACGCGCCGGCAAGTTCGGCACGCAGAACGTTATGTTCCGCGTCATAGCGGCGTGAGCGCCGTTGACGCGACAGGGAATGACCAACGACATACAGCTTCTGGCGCGCGCGCGCCTGCTCCGCGTCGGAGGAGGAGCCGGTCAGCTTCGTGTCGCGATGGCTGGCGCCGACCTGCAGGCTCCAGTCGTCGCTGAACTGATGATCGAGCCGGAGCTGGTGGCCGGTGGCGCGCGCCACCGTATCGCCATCGCCCGGCTCGCCCAGGAAGCGGGAGCGCGGGACCGTGTCGAAATCGCCGTTCAAGACCACAATGCCGCGATCAAACGGCACTTCCACCCGCGTCCATTCGAAATCATAGGTCAGGCGCGTCCGGTTGCCCAGCGTCAGGCCCACCGAAGGCAGAAGGCCCCAGCGTTTTTGTGACACATAATCGCGGAACGTGTCGCCATTTTCATAATAGCCGATTAATCGCGCCGTGAGGCCGCTGGTCAGCGCCAGATTGGCGTCGGCATCGGCGCGGAACCGGGCGTCACATAAAACGGGCAC
>NZ_DJDV01000077.1:0-16703 GCF_002431195.1 Sphingobium sp. UBA5915
CGCAGCAGCGACTTGGGCGTCATGATGATCAGCGGCTTGCGGAAGCTGCGGAGCATCTGCCGGCGCAGGACGTGGAAATAATTCGCCGGGGTGGTGATGTTCGCCACCTGGATATTGCCTTCCGCGCATAGTTGCAGGAAGCGTTCCAGACGCGCCGAACTATGCTCCGGCCCCTGCCCTTCATAGCCGTGCGGTAGCAGGCAGACGAGGCCGTTGGCGCGCAGCCATTTGCTTTCCGACGACGCGATATACTGGTCGAAGATAATCTGCGCGCCGTTGGCGAAATCGCCAAACTGCGCTTCCCAGAGCACCAGGCTCTTGGGATCGGCCAGCGCGAAGCCATATTCGAAGCCCAGAACGCCATATTCGGAGAGGGGGCTGTCCAGCACCTCAAACCGGCCATGGGGGACGGTGGACAACGGAATATATTTGCTTTCGCTGTCCTGATCGACCCACACCGCATGACGCTGGCTGAAGGTGCCGCGACCCGAATCCTGGCCCGACAGGCGCACGCCATAGCCTTCCGAGAGAAGCGAGCCGAAGGCCAGCGCCTCGCCGGTCGCCCAGTCGAAATTCGCGCCCGACTTGAACATCTCCGCCTTGGCATCCAGCACGCGCTTCAGCGTCTTGTGGACATTATGCCCTTCGGGAATGGTAGTGAGCGTGCGGCCGAGGCTGTCAAACAGCTTCTGGCTGACCCCGCTTTCCACCGTCTGGCGCGCGGTTTCGGCGTCGGCTGGCTTGTGCAGGCCCGACCAGCGGCCCGCAAACCAGTCGGCGGTGTTCGCCTTGTAGCTCTTGGCCGCCTCAAACTCTTCTTCGAGATGGTTGACGAATTCGCCGGTAGCCTGCGCCACGAAATCATCATCGACCACGCCTTCGGCTTTCAGCCGCGACGAATAGACGTCGCTGACCGGCGGGTGCTGACGGATCTTCGCATACATTTGCGGCTGGGTGAACGAGGGCTCGTCGCCTTCATTATGACCGAAGCGGCGATAGCACCACATGTCGATCACGATGTCGCGATGGAAGGTCTGGCGATATTCGATCGCCAGCTTGCAGGCGAAGGTAACGGCTTCGGGATCGTCGCCATTGACGTGCAGGATCGGCGCCTGAACGCCCTTGGCCACATCGCTGGGATAGGGCGAGGACCGCGCGAATTGCGGCGAGGTGGTGAAGCCGACCTGGTTGTTGACGACGAAATGGATGCAGCCGCCGGTATTATAGCCGCGAATGCCCGAAAAACCGAGGCATTCCCAGACGATACCTTGCCCCGCGAACGCCGCGTCGCCATGGATCAGCACGGGCAGCACGGCCTCATGCTTTTCCAAATCGTCGCGGAAGGTCTGCTGCGCGCGGACCTTGCCCAGCACCACCGGATCGACAGTTTCGAGATGCGAAGGGTTGGGGACCAGCGACATATGCACCTTGATCCCGTCGAACTCGCGATCGGTCGAGGTGCCGAGGTGATATTTGACGTCGCCCGAGCCGCCGACATCTTCGGGATTGGCGGTGCCGCCCGAAAATTCGTGGAAAATGACGCGGAAGCCCTTGGCCATGACATTGGCCAGCACGTTAAGGCGGCCGCGATGCGCCATGCCGAACACGATCTCGCGCACGCCGGTGGAACCGCCATATTTGATGACCGCTTCCAGCGCGGGGATCATCGATTCCCCGCCGTCGAGGCCGAAGCGCTTGGTGCCGACATATTTGCGGCCCAGGAACTTCTCATATTGTTCGGCCTGGATGACCTTGGCCAAGATCGCCTTCTTGCCCTCGGGCGTGAAGTGGATTTCCTTGTCCTTGCCTTCCATCCGGTCCTGAAGGAAGCGGCGTTCCTCGACATCGGCGATGTGCATATATTCAAGGCCGACATTGCCGCAGTAATTCTGCCGCAGAATGGCGACGATCTCGCGCACGGTCGCATATTGCAGGCCGAGCGAGCCACCGAGGTAGATTTTCTTGTCGAGGTCGGTGAGGCCGTGATATTCCGGCGTCAGATCCGCCGGCAGGTCGCGATGAACGAGGCCCAGCGGATCGAGATTGGCAGCCAGATGACCACGCACACGATAGGTCCGGATCAGCATCATCGCACGGATGCTGTCTTCCGCGGCCGCCGTGATATCAGCGTCCGATACGGCATTGCCCTGCGCCTTGGCGGCGGCCTTGACGGCCACCTGCATCTGCGTGGGGTCCAGCGCACCGGTCAGATCGTCCGTATCCGTCAGCGGCCAATTGTCGCGTGCCCAGCTCGGCCCGCGCTCGATTTCGAAATCCTGGTTCTCGTATCCCATCGTCTATCCCATCTGCGCCGCGTGCAGTCGCGGAAGCGGGAGAATATGCGGTCGGGGTGCAGCCCGACCGCATCCATATGTAGGAGTAATCTTACCCCTTCAAGACCTCGACCAGCGTGGAGCCAAGTTCCGATGGGCTGGCCGCGACCTTGATGCCCGCCGCTTCCATCGCCGCGATTTTGCTTTCCGCGTCGCCCTTGCCGCCCGACACGATCGCGCCGGCATGGCCCATGCGGCGGCCCGGAGGCGCGGTGCGGCCCGCGATGAAGCCGGCCATCGGCTTCTTGCGGCCCTTCTTGGCCTCGTCGATCAGGAACTGGGCAGCCTGCTCTTCCGCGTCGCCGCCGATTTCGCCGATCATGATGATCGATTCGGTGGCGTCGTCGGCCAGGAACAGTTCCAGCACGTCGATGAAGTTGGTGCCGTTGACCGGGTCGCCGCCGATGCCGACGGCCGTGGTCTGGCCCAGGCCCGCGTTCGAGGTCTGGAACACGGCTTCATAGGTCAGCGTGCCCGAGCGCGACACGACGCCGACGCTGCCCTTCTTGAAGATGCTGCCGGGCATGATGCCGATCTTGCATTCGTCGGGCGTCAGGACGCCGGGGCAGTTGGGGCCGATGAGGCGCGACTTGCTACCCGACAGCGCGCGCTTGACGCGCACCATGTCCAGAACCGGGATGCCTTCGGTGATGCACACGATCAACGGGATTTCCGCGTCGATGGCCTCAAGGATCGAGTCCGCAGCGAACGGCGGCGGGACATAGATGACGGAGGCGTCCGCACCGGTCTTCGACTTGGCTTCCGCGACGGTGTCGAACATGGGCAGGCCGATATGGGTCGTGCCGCCCTTGCCCGGGGTCACGCCCGCGACCATCTGCGTGCCATAGGCCAGCGCCTGTTCGGTGTGGAAGGTCCCGGTCGCGCCGGTCATACCCTGGGTGATGACCTTGGTATTCTTGTTCACCAGAATGGACATGCGTGTCCCTTTTCGTCTGTGACGTGGCAGTTTATGAAAAGCAGCCCGCCGCCGGCTGCACACATACCGGGGCGGGCTGGAAAATTTCAGTCGATCAGGCGAGCGTGCTGTCGATGCCCTTGCACGCGGTCAGCAGGTCCTTGACCGCGTCGATCGACACCTGAAGCCCGGCCTTCGCCTGCTCGTTGAGTTCGATCTCGATCACTTCCTCGACGCCATCCTTGCCGATCTTGACCGGCACGCCGACATAGAGGCCATCGACGCCATACTGGCCGTCAAGATAAGCGGCGCAGGGCAGCACGCGCTTCTGGTCGCCAAGATAGCTTTCCGCCATGGCGATGGCCGACGCGGCAGGCGCGTAGAAGGCCGAACCGGTCTTGAGCAGACCCACGACTTCGCCGCCGCCATTGGCGGTGCGCTTGACGATGGCGTCGATACGCTCCTGGGTCGTTTTGCCCATCTTGATGAGGTCGGGAACGGGAATGCCCTTGACGGTCGAATATTCGACCACGGGGACCATCGTATCGCCATGGCCGCCCAGCACGAAGCTGGTGACGTCGCGGACCGATACGCCAAATTCCCAAGCGAGGAAGGTCGAGAAGCGCGCCGAGTCGAGCACCCCGGCCATGCCGACGACCTTGTTATGGGGCAGTCCCGAAAATTCGCGCAGCGCCCACACCATCGCGTCGAGCGGGTTGGTGATGCAGATGACGAACGCGTCGGGGGCATATTGCTTGATGCCCTCACCCACGGCCTTCATGACCTTGAGGTTGATGCCGAGCAGGTCGTCGCGGCTCATGCCCGGCTTGCGGGGCACGCCGGCGGTGACGATGATGACGTCTGCGCCTTCGATATCCTTGTAATCATTGGTGCCCGTGATGGCTGCATCGAAGCCCTGGACCGGGCCGCACTGCGACAGATCAAGCGCCTTGCCCTGGGGAATACCTTCAGCGATGTCGAAGAGGACGATGTCGCCCAGTTCCTTCTGCGCCGCCAGATGGGCGAGCGTACCGCCGATATTGCCAGCGCCGATGAGCGCTATCTTCTTACGGGCCATAAGCTGTCATCCTCCAAGTCATGATTACTGGAATTGCTGGCTCGCCTACGCCCTTCCCGCAGGGGTTTCAACCTGCGATAACCACCGATCATAAATTATCTTTGCAATTAGTTCGCAATTGCATTAGTTGGAGTCGCACAGCCTGTCGCTCGTCGGCTCCTACCCTGGCCGCGAGCCTTCCCTGCAGAGCTACCCTGCCGGGCGCCCTTCCTCCTCGGGGGCGCCCGGCCTGTTTCCGGTTATGAAGTTGCAATTTGAAGAAGAGTTCCGCCGGGCTGCGGCAGGTGGAGGTTGGGACTGCGGCGGCCCGTGCGGGTCATTTGGGACCGTGGCCCAACGCCAGATAGTCGTCCGACTGCATTTCCAGCAGCCGCGATACGGTGCGTTCGAATTCGAAAGCGCCGTCGCCTGTAGGGTATAGCCGTTCCGGTGACGCGTCCGCCGAAGCGAGCAGTTTCACCTTATATTCGTAGAGCGAGTCGATCAAAGTGACAAAGCGGGCTGCCTCATTCCGCTTTTCCGGCCCGAGCACCGGAATCCCGACGATGATCACCGTATGATATTTGCGCGCGATCGCCAGATAATCAGGCGCGCCCCGCGCTTCTGCGCATAATCGCTTGAATGAAAAGACAGCGACGCCCTTCAAGCTTTTGGGCACATGCAGGGTCCGGCCGCCCTGAACGGCGATATCCTCGGCCGGGACCTTTGCGCGATCTTCCACCGAGAAATCGGTTAGGCGGAAAAAGGCGTCGGAGAGGGCTCGGGTCGCCTCCGGCCCGTTTGGACAATGCCAAAGCTGCGCATCGCCCAGCCGGTCCCGCCGATAATCGGTCGGACCGTTCAGGCTCATCACATCCAGCTTCGCCTTGATAAGGTCGATGAAAGGAAGGAAGAGCTGACGGTTGAGGCCGTCCTTGTAAAGATCGTCTGGCACACGGTTCGACGTGGTGACGACGGTCACGCGCTTGTCGAGCAGTCCGGCGAAAAGGCGCGACATGATCGCCGCATCCGCCATGTTGTTGACGACCATTTCGTCAAAACACAGCAGCCGCGCCTCTTCCGCCAGCGAATCGACCACCGGCGGGATCGGGTCGCCCGTTTCCGACTTGCGCGCTTCGGCGAGACGGGCATGCACGTCGAGCATGAACTCGTGGAAATGGGCGCGCTTCTTGCGTTTGACCTGCACCGTGTCGAAGAACAGGTCCATCAGCATCGACTTGCCCCGTCCGACGCCGCCCCACATATAGAGGCCACGCGGCGGATCGGGCGGCTTGCGCAGCAATTTCCATAAGGTCGACCCGCGGGCCGGGGTCGCTTCCAGATCCTGTTGCATCCGCCCAAGCCGCTCCGCTGCGGCGCGTTGATCGGGATCGGGCCGGAGTTCGCCGGACTTCACCAGCGTGTCATAGCGGGCGAGAATGGTCGTCACTGCGACTTTGGCGCCTTCCGGATAGTTGCCGTAGAAGCGGCCACCGCCTCCCCATTCTGTGTCATCAGCATCCGCAGGAAGAAGAGACGCCCGGTTTCGCGCAAAATCTCGACTTCGGCGATCAGATCAGGCCCCACCTTTCCTGCGCCCAGATATTGCATGCTAAGATCAATGGTTACGCCATTGATCTGCGCCTCATGCCCCATTATCCACAGAGCGCCGAAATAGGCGTGATCGGCAAAGGCCGCGAGAAATCCGCCGTGCAGCGTATCGAGCCGGTTGCGGTGACTGGAGCGCGTTTCCAGGGCGACGCGAGCGCGCGTTGGCCCGTCCGCCCGCATATAACCCCGCCCGATCGCTTGCAAAAAGGTGTCGGGGTGCGGATCGGACCAGGCCGCCCAACCCGCCCATTTGCCTTCGCTTAGCGGTTGACCGCCGCCTACGCCGTCGCTCGTCAACTTACAGCTGCCGTTCGACCATCATCTTCTTGGTTTCGGCGATCGCCTTAGCCGGGCTGAGCCCCTTGGGGCAGACATTGGCGCAGTTCATGATGGTGTGGCAGCGATAGAGGCGGAAGGGATCTTCCAGCTCGTCCAGACGCTCGCCCGTATATTCGTCGCGGCTGTCGGCCAGCCAGCGATAGGCCTGAAGCAGGATGGCGGGGCCGAGGAACTTGTCGCTGTTCCACCAGTAGCTGGGGCAGCTGGTCGAGCAGCAGGCGCACAGGATGCACTCATAGAGGCCATCGAGCTTTTCGCGGTCGGCGGGGGACTGAAGCCGTTCCTTGCCGCTGGGCGGCGGGCTGACGGTTTGCAGCCACGGCTTGATGCTGTTGTATTGCGCGTAGAAATGCGTGAAGTCCGGCACCAGATCCTTGATGACATCCATGTGCGGCAACGGAGTGATCTGCACCTGCTTGCCCGCGCATTCATCGATCGCAGTGGTGCAGGCCAGGCCGTTCTTGCCGTTCATGTTCATCGAGCAGGAACCGCAAATACCCTCGCGGCAGGACCGGCGGAAGGTCAGCGTCGGATCATATTCATTCTTGATCTTGAGCAGCGCATCGAGAACCATCGGGCCGCACTGGTCCAGATCAACCTCGAACGTGTCGTAGCGCGGATTCTGGCCGGAGTCGGGATCGTAGCGATAGACTTTGAAGCTGCGGACATTGGTAGCGCCCTCGGGCGCCTTATGGGTCACGCCCTTGCCGTTGATCTTGCTGTTCTTGGGCAACGCAAATTCGGCCATCGCTCTTCGAGCCTCTTCGGGAATGTGTCTCGGGTCGCGGCCCGAATAGCAAAAATTCCGCAAAGGTCCAGCGTTGTGGGTCATGTTTCTCCCCAAAACCCTTGTTGCAATGGGCTCGCAAATCATGCCGGAGCGGCTTGCTTCCTTTGCCGGCCACGCTAGGGCGACCCATATGCGCACATCCGGTGCGTGCGCCCTGTCACTGAGTGGATAGCCCGTTTGCCGACCGACATCGCCTTTCTTGCGATCGCAGAAGCGCATCAGATGTATCACTGGCTGCCCGCGGCGCTTGAGTTGGCGCGGCGCCCAGACGTGCGAGTCAGCGTACTCTCGCCATCCGACCATTTGCTGGACCTGATCGGCAGCTACGACGCCGACGCGCGGCTTGCCAGAGTTCGCCTTCGCCGTCCCCCCTCGCGGCGGGATTCGCTGTTTCACCAACCTTCGCGCCTTGCGACCCTGCTGCTCAATCACCGCCGCATCCTGCGCTTCCCCGTGATCGTCACGACCGAGATCAGCAGCGCCTGGCTTCGTCATGTACCAGGTTTCGCGTCCCTTATGATCCATATGAAGCATGGCGCGGGCGATCGCGCAGGCGGTTACAGGAAGCGCCACGCCGACTTTGATCTGACGCTGGTTGGCGGCGACAAGGACAAACGCCGACTCATTGCGCGCGGCCTTGGAACGACGGACAATGTGCGCATCGGCGGCTATGCCAAGTTCGAGCTTAAGGCGCAGAGGCGGCGCTTCTTCTCTGATGACAAGCCGGTGCTGCTCTATAATCCGCATTTTGATGCGGCACTGTCGTCCTGGGTCAACCATGGTCCTGCCGTGCTGGCGGCGCTGGAATCGCTTGAGGACTGGAACGTCATCATCGCCCCCCACGCGAAACTGGCGCAGCGCGTGCCTCCGATCGTCAGCAGCGCGCCGCACATCCGCGTGGACATGGGCAGTCGCCACTCGATCGATATGAGCTACACGGTCAGCGCCGACGTCTATCTGGGTGACGTATCGAGCCAGGTCTATGAGTTTCTGATCGAGCCGCGCCCTTGCATCTTTCTCAATCTCGACCGCCGCGACGCGTCGGGCGAGGATTTTGCGCATTGGCGCCTGGGGCAGATCATCGAAACAACCGACGCCTTGCCGACCGCGCTTGCCCAGGCCGCCGGCTTGCAGCCCCGCTTCCTGGCGCTACAGGAAGCAGCCATGCGCGATTCCATCGACCTATCCCCCATCCCCGCCTCGCATCGCCAGGCTGACATCATCCTCGATTTTCTGAAGGGCGCCGCATGAGCCAGCTTCTGTCCACATCTTTGGGGCCGGTTCGGCTGATCGGCGAGAATGCGACTCCGATCTGGGGCATGCCCAACGCCGAACGCAATCGCCGCATGGCGGAAAGCGCGGCAAAGAATGGCCGCCGGTTGGCGAACGGGCACGAACTGCTCTTCAATCTGACCTACGCCTTTGATCCGCTGCTGCTGACGCTCGCGCTGGAAGCGCCCGGAACGCTGTTCACCTGGGGAGACGCGCCGATCGTAGGACAGGTGGCGCAGGGCGCCGATCCATTGCGCGCGCCCCACATCATCGACCTGTCGGACGGGCGGCGGCTCTATAATCGCCAGTTGCGCAAGCTGGAGCAGCCGATGGTGCGTGAACTGACGCCAGCCAGTCGGCGCGAGATCGAGCGCCGCAGCTATTTCGGCGCATATAAGGGCGTGACCGACCTCCTCACCAAATATCTTTGGCCCGAACTAGCGCTGGTGCTGACCCGGAGCGCCGCGCAATTGCGCATGACGCCTAACATGGTGTCGGTGATCGGCGTCAGCCTCTGTCTGTTGGCGACCTTTCTCTTTGCAAAAGGTCTCTACTGGACCGGGTTTCTTTCCGGCTTCATCTTCATGGTGCTGGACACGGTCGACGGCAAACTCGCCCGATGCACCATAACCTCGTCCAAATGGGGCAATGTGATCGACCATGGCGTCGACCTCGTCCACCCGCCCTTCTGGTGGTATTTCTGGGGCACCGGCCTCGCCTATTGGGGGCTGCAACTGCCAGGCACGACCTTCGCCTTCGTCATGACAGCGGTCGTTGCCGGCTATGTGCTGCAACGGCTGATAGAAGGCATGTTCCTCAAGGACTTCAAGATGGACATCCATGTCTGGCGCCGGTTCGACAGCCAATTCCGCCTGATCACGGCCCGACGCAATCCCAATATGGTGATCCTGTTCGTGGCCCTGCTGTTCGGGCGGCCGGACATCGGGCTTGTCGCGCTGGCGTGGTGGACGATCATATCGCTGATCGTTCATGCTGTGCGACTGGCGCAGGCCTATGGCCAGGCGCGGTCGGGGCGACCGATCGTCAGCTGGATGGACGAAGCGGAGGGACAGGCATGAACGCGACGATCGAAAAATTCGGCTATCCCGCCACGCTGGTGGCGCAGTTCGATCATTGGCTGGTTTTGCTGCGGCCGAGCCAGCCCACGCTGGGATCACTGGTGCTTGCCGCGCGAAGCGACGCCACGGCATTCGGCGACCTGCCCGCGGCAGCGCATGCCGAGCTCAAGACCGTCACCGCCACGATCGAGACCGCGCTGGCCAAGGCGGTGGGCTATGACAAGATCAACTATCTGATGCTGATGATGGTAGACCCCCACGTCCATTTCCACGTCATCCCCCGCTACGAAGGCAGCCGCACGGCCGCAGGCCTGACGATCGCCGACGCGGGATGGCCGGGCCAGCCTGACCTGGGCTCTGCGATCAAGCTGGACAGCGACATGAACAGCTTGCGCGATATGGTCAAAAGTCATTTCGATAGCGAAATGAGCAGCTGACCGGCTACATATTGCTACGATTGTCTGGAAATGGTGCACCCAACTGGATTCGAACCAGTGGCCCCCAGATTAGGAATCTGATGCTCTATCCTGCTGAGCTATGGGTGCCCGGTGCCGGCTCTATTGCGCGGGAAGGCTGCGGTCAATTCTTCGCGTGCGGCGGAACGACGGGAAGTGGCAGGGGCGCGACCTCAACGCCTTCGGCGATCAGAGCCTTGGCTTCGGCGGGCGCGACTTCGCCATGGATGCTGGCACGATCCTGTTCGCCATAATGCATGGCGCGCGCCTGGTCGGCAAAGTCCCGGCCGACCCAAGTGGAATCAGCGAGCAATTTCTGCTGCGCCTGCGCGACGGCCTCGACCAGCGCCTGCATCTTGGCCATATCCGCGCCGCTCGCTGCTGGTGCCGCCACATCCTGCTTTGTGGGCGCGGTGCGCTGATTCCCTTTTGCAGCGATCGCTGGCGCCATCACGGCTTTCATTACCGACGTGTCGCCGCAGACCGGACAGGCGATCAGGCCGCGCGCCTGCTGCGCCTCATAATCACCGCTGGAACCGAACCAGGCTTCGAACACATGGCCCTGATTACTGCATTTAAGGTCGAACACGATCACGAAATTGCCACGTCCTGAGAGATAGGCTGCCGATTGGCGAGCGCGGGCACCCGCGCCCGCACATCCTCTATGCGCGACAAATCGATATCCGCAAGCCCCAGACCCACCGCTTCGCCCATGTCCAGCAGCACGTCGCCCCACGGATCGACCACCAGGCTGTGGCCATAGGTGGTGCGTCCATCCGCATGCGCGCCCCCCTGCGCCGCCGCGATGACGACGCATCCCGCCTCGATCGCGCGGGCGCGCAGCAGCACATGCCAATGCGCCTGCCCCGTAGGCACGGTAAAGGCGGCGGGCGCCAGCAGGATCGTCGCGCCGGCATCGGTCAGCGCGCGATAGAGATCGGGAAACCGCATGTCGTAGCAAACGGAGAGACCCATCAGTCCCCAAGGCGTCCTCACCGCAGCGGCCTGCTCGCCCGGCCCATAAACAGAGGATTCCCGCCAGCTTTCCCCGCTGGCCAAATCTACGTCGAACAGATGCATCTTGTCATAGCGAGCGCGGATGTCGCCATTGGCGTCGATCATCAGGCTGCGGTTGACCCAACGGCCATCCGATCGTTCATCCTTGAACGGCAGCGAACCGAGATGAACCCATAGCCCTTCGCGCGCAGCCGCGTCGCGGACGGCGGCCAGCACGCCATCGTCCGCCTCGCTGCGCAGCGTTCCTGCCGCGCGCACGCGATCACGGTCGAGATAGCCGGCCATTTCGGGGGTAAAGAGCATGTCCGCCCCCTCTCGCTTGGCGCGGCCCGCCATCTCGACGATCGCGGCAGCATTGGCGGCGGGATCGATCCCGCTCGTCATCTGGAAAAGGGCAGCGCGCAAACTGCTCACTGACCCAGCATCGCGTCCAGCTTGCCGGCGCGGTTCAACGCAGCAAGATCATCGCTGCCGCCGATATGCTGACCGTCGATGAAGATTTGCGGCACCGTCGTCTGCCCCGGCGCGCGTTTCAGCATTTCGTCGCGCGTTGGGCCGCCCATGCTGATGTCATATTCGTCGAACGCCACGCCCTTGTCGCCCAGCAACGCCTTGGCCCGCGCGCAGTAGCCGCACCAGGCCTTGGTATAGATTTCCACTTTCGCCATGACAAATATTGCTCCTTTGCCATCAACATGGGGGGAGGCGCGCCATTGTCAATCAGGTCCGCGCGACAGGGTGGCGTCGCGATCGGGCAGCGCCCGCGCCCAGCAGAGCAGCCGGACATTGGTGGCGCCGCCACGCTTCAACATGCGCGCGCAGGCCGCCGCGGTTGCGCCGCTGGTGTGGACGTCATCGATCAGCAGCACGCGCCGCCCGGCAAAGCCATGGCCAGGCGCCAGCGCGAAGGCGCCGCGCACTGCCCTGGCCCGCTGCGCCGGGTTCATGCCGCGCAAGGGCTGGGTTCGCCGGACGCGGCGCAGCCCGTGCCGGTCGACCGGCCAGCCCGTCAGCCTGCCCAGATGGTCCGCGATCAGCGCCGACTGATTGAACCCGCGATGCCACAGGCGCCAGCGATGCAGCGGCACCGGGACGATCAGGGGCGGATCGCCCTCCCCCGCTGGTCCCGCATGGCGCAGCATCTGTCGCGCGATGAGGCGGGCAAGACCGGTGCGCCGCCCATATTTGAGCCGCAGCGCCACCGTCCGCGCGACATCGCCATAGGCCAACACCGCTCGCGCGCTGTCCCAGGCCGGCGGATCGGCCAGGCACGCGCCACATGCGGCATCCTGACCCATGTCGTGCGGGAAAGATATGCCGCAGCGGGCGCAGCAAGGATCGCCCAGGAATTCCATGCCGCCCCAGCAGTCGAGGCAAAATGCATGATCCTCCCCCACGATGCCACCGCAACCGGGACAGCGTGGCGGTAGCGCATAATCAAGCGCAGGGCGCAGCGCAGACTTGAGAAGCGGGGCAAGAGCCATCATCTGCCTTGTTCCCGCTTCACCGTCTCTGCACAAGGCCCGCCATGGACTCTCGCCCCGACATTTTCGATTCAGCCCTGCGCGCTCGTCGGCGCGACCGGATGCTGCCCACTTATGCGGACCATGATTTCCTGCACCAGGCCATGCTGGACGAATTGCTGGACCGGCTGGGCGATGTGCAGCGCGACCTGCCCGAAGCGCTGGTGATCGGTTGCCCCGACGGCCGCGCGCGCGCCGCGCTGGAGGCTATGGGCAAACGCGTTGCTTGCGTTGATCCATCCTTCCTTGCAGCTCGCGCCATGAACGGCGTGCAGGCGGACGAGGATGCCCTGCCCTTCGCCGACGATAGTTTCGACCTGGTGCTGGCGTGCGGCACGCTGGACAGCGTCAATGATCTGCCTGGCGCGCTGATCCTGATGCGACGGGTGCTGCGGCCCGATGGGCTGATGCTGGCGGCCTTTGCCGGCGCGGGCAGCCTGCCGCGCCTGAAAGCCGCTCTGCTTGCCGCCGAGGGGGATCGAGCGGGCCAGCATATCCATCCGCAGGTGGACGTGCGCGCGGCGGGCGATCTGCTCAGCCGCGCCGGCTTCGCCATGCCGGTGGCCGATGGCGAGACGCTGACGATCCGCTATGGCGACATCGTGCGGCTGATGCACGACCTGCGCGGCATGGGGGCGGCCAATGTCCTGGCTCACCGCCCGCCCGCGCTTACCCGCGAGGTGCTGATGCGGGCGGCAGCGCATTTCGCCGAGGGGGCCGATCCGGATGGCCGTGTCGCCGAACAGATAGCGCTCATCTACCTGTCCGGCTGGAAGCCCGACGCCAGCCAGGCGAAGCCGGCCCGCCGCGGCAGCGCGACGGTGTCGCTGGCGCAGGCGCTCAAGAGGCCGGGCTGATAATCAGCCGGGCGATGCGGCGGACCCGGCCAACAGCCCGCCGTCAATGTCGATTTCGGTGCCCGTGATGTAGGTTGCCTCATCAGAGGCCAGCAGCACCGCGACCGCGGCTACTTCGTCGACCCGGCCGAACCGTTTGAGCGGCGTATCGGCGACCAGCGCCGCCATCCGCGCCTGTCGGTCCGGGCCATCGCCCACCATTGCGTCCCAGATCGGCGTCATTATCGCGGCGGGATGAACGGAATTGCAGCGTATCTTCCACCCCTGCTGTGCGCAGTAGAGCGCCACGGTCTTGCTATGGTTGCGGATCGCCGCCTTTGATGACGCATAAGCGGCTGCGCCCGGAATGCCGACCAGCCCGGACCGGGACGACATGTTGATGATAGCCCCCTCGCCTTTGCGCTTCATTGCGCGAATGGCGTAGCGGCAGCCCAGGAAAGTGCCGTCGAGGTTCACACGGTGCACCGCATGCCATTCGGCCAGGCTGGCATGTTCAGGATCATGCCGTGTCCCGGCTTCTTCCAGACCTGTGATGCCGGCATTGTTGACCAACACGTCGATTTCCGGGCGCACATCAAGGAGCCGGTCCCAGTCGGCTTCTGCCGCTACATCCAGTCGCTCGAAGCGACAGCCGATCGCATCCGCGCTGGCGCAGCCGATCTGTTCATCTATGTCGGTCAGCAGCACGTCAGCGCCTTCGCGATGAAAGGCCTCTACTATTGCGCGCCCGATACCGCGCGCACCGCCTGTTACCACACATGTCTTTCCCGCTAGCCGCGCCATCTCGCCTCCGATTTTCCGAATGCAGCGAGAAGAGCCGTCAGTTTGCAGCCGACGTCAAGCCCGCAGGGCCGGTCATGGCCCCCACCCGAACCGGCTCCACCACCTCTTTCGCGGTCCATTCCTCGCCTTCTCGCACATATTCCACATGGCTGGCGCGGCGGAAGCCGGCACCGTCCCAGACGATGACCTGCAAGTCCATCTCATTGTTGCGGCGGACGTGCAGCCAGTTGAAGCTTTGCGGCTCGTCATTGCGCAGGCGGGTGGAGGTGGCGGTGCCTGCCTGGATGACTAGCGCGCCGCCACTGTGGGCGACCATCTTGTCCGCAGCTTCCGCATAGGTGCGGTGGAAATGGCCGGCGAGCGCGACATGGACGCCAGCCTCACATGCGGCCTGCACGGCATCGTCATGCCGCCCGACAGCCTCGCTCAACTCGCCGCCCTTGCCGATCGGCATGGAAAAGAGCGGATGATGCGTGACCAGGATGCGGGTCTTGTCGCGCGGGACGTGCGCGAAGCGATGCCGAAGCATGTCCATCTGGTCATGGTTAATCCGCCCATCCTTTATCGTCAGCGACCGGGCGGTGTTGATCCCCAAAATCGCCACTTCATCATCTTCGTAAAAAGGACACAGATCGTGGCTGATATACCGACGATAACGGCGCAGGGGGGTAAAAAAGCGGCGCAACACGTCATAAAGCGGCACATCATGATTGCCGGGTATGACAAGTGTTTTCAGCCCCGCAGCCCGCAGTTTGCCCAGCCATGCCGCAGCCTGGCGGAACTGACCAACGCGTGCGCGCTGCGTGAAATCGCCGCTGATAACCACCAGGTCGGGGCGACGTTCCTCCAGCCAGGCGGTGGCGGCGTCGACGATCCTGGGGTCGTTCGCGCCGAAATGAATATCGGACAGATGAGCGATGCGAGCCATGGCTAGGTAACGAATCGCGCGCAAAGGGTTTCCAGCCGGAGCCGAATCGGCTGGACGGAGTTATTGCGGCATGGAAACGACGGACTTGCCCAAGGACGCAATATTGGTCGTCAACGCCCATAGCCGGCGCGGCCAGGACAGTTTCGATCAGGCACGGGACAGGCTGGAAGAAGCGGGCATCCGATTGCTTGAAGCCCATGCGGTGAAAGACCCCAAGCAAATGGCGACAATGGTGCGCCAGGCCATAGCTACTGGTGCGCCGATGGTGATCGTAGGCGGCGGCGACGGATCGATGTCCGGGACCGTCGATGAATTTGTCGGCAAAAATTGCGTGTTTGGCGTGCTGCCTCTCGGCACCGCCAACAGCTTTGCCCGAACGCTGGGCTTACCGCTTGATCTGGACGGCGCAGTGCGGGCCATTGCCAACGGGCGGCGGCGGCGTGTCGATCTGGGCATGGTGGAGGGCGATTATTTCGTCAACGCCGCCTCCCTTGGCCTGTCGCCCATGATTGGCCGCACGGTGCCGCATAAGCTCAAACGCTATCTAGGCCGGATCGGCTATCTGGCCTGGGCCGCAAAATGCTCGGTCGGCTTTCGCGCCTTCCGCTTGACGATCGACGATGGGACGCAGCAGCATCGCATGTGGTCGACCGAAGTGCGCGTGCTGAACGGCCCCTATCATGGCGGCGTCGAACTGTCCGATCATGCCGACGTCGATACCGGTGAAATCGTCATCCAGGCCGTGGTCGGCCGCAGCAAGCCGCGCCTGGCCTGGGACTGGTATGCCAAATTCTTCAAGTTGCGCGACCGCGACGCGCACACCCGCGAATTTCACGGCAAGTCGTTTCGCATCGACACGAAGCCGCGCCAGCGCATCTCGATCGACGGTGAAGTGTTGGCGCGCACGCCTGCTACAGTGAAGATCGCGCCCGGTGCGATCGACGTCGCGGTCGCGCGGGACGCGTGACTTCCACCGCCCACAAATAAAAAAGGGCGCCGTCGCGGCGCCCTTTTTCCTGTTCGTGCCGTGTTGGCCGATTACTTCTTCAGCGTCAGACCACCGAAACGCTTGTTGAAGCGCGCCACCTGGCCGCCGGTGTCCAGCTGGCGGTTGCCGCCCGTCCAGGCCGGGTGCGACTTGGGGTCGATGTCGAGCGCCAGCGTGTCGCCTTCCTTGCCCCAAGTGGAGCGGGTCTGGAAGGTGGTGCCGTCGGTCATCTGGACGGTGATCATGTGGTAATCGGGGTGGGTATCGGCCTTCATGGCAATATGCTCCTTTGATGGCCGGTTTCCGACCGGCCGGATGCGAAAATAAGCGAAGGCGCGCCGTTAGCGGTTTCGGCGCGCCAAAGCAAGCATGGTGATGGACGCGCGATCAGTCCTGCGGCGGATCGGTGATCATCGCGACGAAATTGGCTTCGGACGCCAGCTTGCCGTCGATCGTCGCCTTGCCGCTGAACTTACAGATCGCGCCCCTATTCTGCGTCACTTCGACATGCAGGTCGAGCAGGCAGCCCGGTTCAACCGGCGATCGGAATTTTGCGCCGTCGATGCTCATGAAATAGACGAGCTTGCCCGAGTCGGCGAGGTCCATCGATTCCACAGCCAACACCCCGGCGGCCTGCGCCATCGCTTCGACGATCAGCACGCCCGGCATCACCGGTTTCCCCGGGAAATGCCCCTGGAAGAACGGCTCGTTGATGGTGACGTTCTTGAGCGCCTTGATGCACGCTCTTCCGATCT
>NZ_DJDV01000025.1:0-7603 GCF_002431195.1 Sphingobium sp. UBA5915
GCACAAAACCGTTACAAGTCCACATTGCCGCTGAATCTTGGCGAGCAGCTTGGTCGCGTCGGTCTTGTCCAGCATGATCGCGCGGGTCGACCAGCGATATGGAAAGGCCTGTCGATTCAACTCGTCGAGCAGGCGGGAAAGGTCTCGGTCGGAAAGCCGGTGATGGTCAACGTGCGCAGATGATGGTGGCTGAGTTTCGGTTCGAGGCCGCCGGTTAGCGACTCGTCGGCAAGCAGCGCATCGAGATAGGTTGGCGTTTCTGGCACGCGGACGCGCTGGCGCTTAGTGAACACCGTGCTGTGCAGGTAAGCGTGTCGCGATCGGCGCAACGCGCTGTTGAGCCGCGCCGTCACTGCCACCAACTCGGCCGGTGTCGCGCTGTCGAGATCGGGACCGCGGAAGCGCATCGTCCGCTGAAAGCTGCCATCCATATTGAGGACGACGCCCGGTGCGACCAGCGCGGCCCATGGCAGTAAGTCTGCAAGGCATGACGCCTTGGAGCGATATTCGCGCAAGCTCATCATGACCGCATCCATGTCGGGTAGCGAAGGTGGCGGCGGGCGACGTCTACGAAGCGGGGGTCGCGCCGCACTGCCCAGACGCCAAGGCCATAGCCGATCGCCCAGAGCACGAGCCCCGCGACCCAGAGCCCGAGGCCCAGGCCGAGGGCGCCGGCCAGCGTGCCGTTCAGGATCGCCACCGCCCGCGGCGCACCGCCGAGCAGGATCGGTTCGCTGAGCGACCGATGGACGGGGGCGTAATAGCCCGGCACGAGGTAGGTGCCGCCGTCCATCAGATCAGCGCCCCGCCGTCGAACGAGAAGAAAGACAGGAAGAACGACGAGGCCGCGAACGCGATTAACAGGCTGAACACGATCTGGATCAGCCGGCGGAAACCGCCCGACGTTTCGCCGAAGGCGAGGCTGAGGCCTGTGACGATGATGATGATCACCGCCACGATCTTCGCTACCGGTCCCTCGATTGATTCAAGGATCGAGGTGAGCGGGGTTTCCCGTGGCATCGACGAACCGGAGGCGTGCGCCGGGCTGATCAGGGCCGGCAGGGTCATCATCAGCGCGACAGCAGTGATTGGGGCGCGGCGCGGGCCGCGCCGAAGCGCAATTTTCATGGAACATCTCCATCGTGTGGTGCAAAGAGGAAGGTGAGCCGATAGTCGCCGGTCCCAGGGTCGAGACCGTTGACGCAAGCCAGCTCGGCTAAACGCCGACCAGCGTCGTCGCGGACCAGGACCGCCACAAGGTTGATCGTCTCTGCGATCAACGCGCGCGGGACCGTCATCACGACTTCTTGGATGAACTGTTCCATGCGTCGCAGCGCACCCAGCGCAGTGCCGGCATGGATCGTCCCGACGCCGCCGGGATGCCCGGTGCCCCAAGCCTTCAGGAGGTCCAGGGCTTCCGCACCGCGCACCTCACCGATCGGAATGCGATCGGGGCGCGGTCGGCGCGAGGAACGGACGAGATCGGAAAGCGAGGCGACGCCGTCTTTGGTCCGCATTGCGACAAAGTTCGGCGCAGCGCATTGCAGCTCGCACGTGTCCTCGATCAGCACGACGCGGTCGGAGGTCTTGGCGACCTCGGCCAGAAGCGAGTTGGTCAGCGTCGTCTTTCCAGCACCCGTGCCACCGGCGACGAGAAAGTTCGCGCGGTCGACAATGCCTTTGCGCAGAACCGCAGCCTGCAGGCGCGACATAATATTCGCGGCCGCATAATCATCGAGCGTGAGGACCGCGACCGCCGGCTTGTGAATCGCGAAAGCCGGCGCGATGACGACGGGCGGCAGCAGTCCCTCAAAGCGTTCGCCGGTCTCCGGTAGCTCGGCCGAGACGCGGGGACTGCGACCATGGACTTCGGCACCGGCATGGTGCGCAACCAAGCGGATGATCCGCTCGCCATCGGCAGGCGTGAGGCGCTCACCGCTGTCGGTGATGCCTTCACCCAGCCGGTCAACCCATAGCCTGCCGTCGGGGTTCAGCATCACCTCGATGACAGCAGGTTCGGTGAGACAGTTCGCGATCGATGCGCCCATCGCGGTGCGAAGCATTCGCGCACCCCTGACGACAGCTTCCGATTTTGCTGCCTCTGCGCCCATCTTCAATCCCCGAGGCGCCATCGGATCAGCCGGAGGACGCGATGGGGATGATTAAGAGACCCAGAAAATGGGACGATTCAACAAGGATTTAGCGTCATAGCAGCGCGTCGCGCAAAGACAGGCCGTAGCGTAGACGATGTAACGCCACCGGAAGTAGACCTTGCCACCGCACGGCATGGTGGCCGGCAAGTGGCGAAGTCGATCAACGATTAGCGCTCAGACCAGCCCCCTGCGATATGGGCCGCTTACGCCGCCAATTTTAGGACTTCCTTCCGTCGCTCGCCCGTACCCGCAGGCTCGCCCTGATTTTACGTCGCCGTCAATAGCCCAGCGATATGCTCGCCCCAAAGGCGTAGCGCTTCCTCTTTCTCCGTTTTCCAATTATGCCGTTGGTAAATGCCCGCAACGCCTGCGCGGGACCTGCCGACATGATTGAGTATTGCTTCGATCACCTCGAAGCGGACACCGAGCCGCTGGAAACCGGTGGCGACCGTTCTCCGCAGGTCATGGAGGCGCCATGCCGGAACGGCGTTACCACCGTCTCACGTGAGTAAGCGATCCACCTTCAGCTTGCCCTTGTGGTAGGCGGTGAAGGGTGCGCCGGTCGACGCCGCGAACACCCGGCCATGTCGTGGCCACTTGTCGCCCACCAGCCAGCCCGTCGATTAACGTGACCGCGAGATCGTTCAGCGGAACTTGATTAGGCTCGCGGTTATTGGTTCGCACCCCCGGCAATCTCCAAAGGCGTTCAATTCGGCTTATCTCGTCTCAGGTCATGTTTTTCACTTCTTCCCGGCGTTGTCCGGTCAGCATCAACAATCGTATGATCGGGTCGAAGCATGGGTGCGTCTCCGCCGCGTGAACCTAGATGCGACGCAGTTCCTCATCCTTCAACCAACGGTCGCGCGATTGAACAGCAGGCGGCGTTTCCATGCCTTTCATCGGACTACGCTCGATGTCGCCTCGGCTGATCGCCCACCTGAAGAGACGGCGCATCACCCCGAAGGCGTTTCTTTGGCTCCCGACCTGCCCGTCGGGCATCCGGTCGGGGACAGCGACAATATCGACACGGGTGATCTTGGTCAGGGCCTTGTCGCGCAGGACTGGTTTGACATGGTGTCGCAAGCACTGCTCAGCCAGCCTCTTCCAACCCGCTCCCTTGCAGGATTTCGCGAATTGATCAGCAAAGTTGGAGAAGGCCAGATCGACGGCCTCACGCTGCTGCTGCCGGGCCGCTTCGCCAGGATCGATGCCTTGGACAATTAGGATCGAAAGACGCTCTGCTTATATTTGCGCGGTCGTAGGCGCCCAGGGCGAACCATGCGTCCCTATGGTGTAGCGCCGGCTCTTCGCCTCTGCGCCCCCCATCCGATACTGGAGGATATAGCTCGCCCGTCCCGAGGGCAGAATTTTGACACCGAAACCTTTGAGCGCGTCGTCCCAAAGGAAGTCTGATCTGCCAGCCGCCAACAGCGCGTCGACCGTCCGCTTGATGATTTTTCCAGTCGCCATGACCATACCTTTCCTGTGCTCTCAGTAACCAGCCGGCAAACATCGTGGCGGAAACCGAGTGTTACGTTAGGAAGTGTATGTCAAGGTAAGTTATTGATCTAGGATGACAATTATACGCCAGGGTTGGCGGCTGTACGCCTAAATTTGAAATACCACACCTCATGGCCCAGCCGCCGCGCCTTGGCCTCGTAACGGGTTTCGGGCCAGCCGCCGGGGCGGTTCTGGAAATCTTTAGGCTCGTGCGCCAGCCAGTCGAAATCGGGATGGCCGTTCATCACCATCAGCGCCCAGCGCAGATAGACGGGATGATCGGTGCCAAAGCGGAATTCGCCGCCGGGCTTGAGCTTTTTCGCGATCATCGCGACCGGGCCGGGGTTCATCATGCGGCGCTTGGCGTGGCGCGCCTTGGGCCAAGGGTCAGGGTGAAGCAGATAGACGAAGCTGAGCGCGCCGTCGGGAATGCGCGAGAGCACGTCGAGCGCGTCGCCCATATGTAGCCGGACATTGCCCAGCGCCTTGTCGCGGACATGGCCGAGCGCCTGCACGACGCCGTTCAGGAAGGGTTCGCAGCCGATGAAGCCATGATCGGGCAGCAGGTCGGCGCGCCAGGCCATATGTTCGCCGCCGCCAAAGCCGATTTCGAAATGGAGCGGGCGATCATAGCCGAACAAGTCGGCCGCCGTCACCGGCCCCTGCGCCGGCACCGAGATGGCGGGCAGCAACGTGTCGACCAGCTCCTGCTGGGCCTTGCGCAGCCTTGGCCCAGACTGGCGGCCATAGAGGCGGTTGAGGGTGGTCGGGTCGCCGGATTTATGCGCTGTCATGGGGCGCGCGCTTAGCGGCGGGAGCGGGCGGGGGCAAGCAGGACGACGCGCTAGAAGCCGAGCAGCGGCCAGAGCGCGATGAGCAGGCCGACCAGGCTGGCAAGAAAGATGATCGAGCGGACCACAGGCACGCCAAAGCCATAAAGCGGCAAATAGACGACCCGCGCGCCAAGCCAGATCCATCCCCCCAGCGCCGTCCATTCGCTGGTGCGCCCGGCCAGCACCACGCCCAGCAAGGCGACGATGGCAAGGGGGAGCGTTTCGCGATAATTGGCCTCCGCTCGGCAAAGGCGGCCGGCGACGGGATTGAGCGGCGGCAGGCTTTCGTCGCGCGCGCCCATATTCCATTTCGGGCCATATTGCTTCGTCTTGGCATGGCCGGCGGCGAAGATATGGACGAGGAGCAAGATCATGCCCCAGGCGAGGATCGTGATTTCGACAGGCATGACGGCTTGCTCCCTTTCCAGCCCCTTTTAGCAGAGGCGCTGGCGGCCGGATAGCGTTGCTATGGCAGCCTTAAAGGGTGAGGCCGACCCTTGCGATCAGCGTCGCGCCGGCGTGGGCGCTGTCGGGCGCGTCAATGTCGCTATCGGCATAGCGCAGGCCCGCGGACCAGCGGCCGCGATACCAGTCGAGCGCGACGCCATGATCCCAATAATCGCCAGCCGGACGCAGGCGCGCGGCGCGTATGGGATTGCGCGTGTCGCCCGACGATCGGCCGACATGGCCCGACAAAGTCAGCGGGGTTCCGGGTATGCCGACCGCCGCGCTGGAGGACAGGTAGAGATTGTCGCCGCCGATGCCGGACTGGCGCGGGGCGTAGCGCGCGCCAAGGTCCAGGCTGGCCGGGCCGAGTGAAAAGCCGGCGATCGCGCCCATTTCTCCATAGCCCCAGCCTTCGCCGCTATCGTCCGCGCCGGGGAAGATATGATAGCGGCCCTCGGCGGTCAGGCGAAGGCCGCCCAGTTGCCGGGCATAGGTGCCGCCCAAGTCAAGAACGGCATCCGCGCCGCCATGGCGGTCGCTGCCCCAGAGCGTCGTTGCCGCGCCGTCAAGGCTGAGGCCCGGCGCGACCGGCACCGACACACTGCCGCGCACCACAGGATCGCCGTCGCTCCAGCTGAGGCCCCGGCGGCGTTCGTCGCTCGCGGCCTCCAGCGTGATGGTGGGGCCGGCGGCATATTGCGCGGCGGCCGGAGCGACATGGCCGGCAAGCAGCAATGCCCCCAGCCATGTCGCACGAGTGAGAAAGTCAGTTCGAGGCAAGATTGCGTACCGAGTCCAGTTCAGCGAGCAGAACGCCGTGGTCGGCCTTCGCCGCCGCGACAAGATGCGCCTCTATCTTTTCGCGATGATTGGCAAGGGCTTGTTCGGCGGGATTGCGACCGGGCGTGCACGCGCCCGCTTCGCTGGCAGAGAATGTCTGGTCGGTGGCGATGGTGCGGGCGAGCGCCGGGCCGTGGTCGAGCTTGCGATCGACCATGATAGTCGCGCTCCAGCGGCACCGCTGCATATCCATGCGATTGGGGGTCTTCGCGCCGACAGTCTTGCTGCGCACGTCGATGCGGGCGGTATAGGTGGCGGCGATCGGCTGGCCATGATGCTGCACCGTGACGCTGTGGGTCGCGGCGGCAGCCGCCAGGGCGAAAAGGATGCTCATGTTGGTCTCCTGCATTGAACGCCGCACTTTTGCGCGCGGTCGTCACCGCAGATGTAGGAAAGCCCTGTTGCTGATCCTTTGCCGAACTATGAAAAAGGGCAAAAGGTTTGGTGGGGCTGGGGGCTCAAGCCCAATTGCTACGCGTCACCCCTGGCAAAAAAAGGCGGCCCTTGCGAGCCGCCTTTTTATTCAGTTTCGCAACACTGCTTATTATTTAGTGCCCGCGGGCGCCTTCGCTTTGCCGCCTTTCTTCCCCTTTTTCGGGGCGGCGGGGGTGATTTCGAAGGCGAGGGCTTCGACGCCGTCGCTGTCCTTCATATGGACATGGACCTCGCCACCATGGACCAGCTTGCCGAACAGCAATTCCTCGGCGAGCGGCTGCTTGATCTTTTCCTGCATCAAACGGCCCATCGGACGCGCGCCATAGAGCTTGTCATAGCCCTTCTTCGTGAGCCACGCCTTGGCGTCGTCATCCAAAGTGATGTGGACGTCGCGGTCGGCCAGTTGCAGTTCGAGTTGCAGCACGAACTTGTCGATCACACGAGCGACGATTTCGGGCGGCAGGTAGCCGAAGGGCACGATCGCATCGAGGCGGTTGCGGAATTCGGGCGTGAAGAGCTTCTTGACCGCATCTTCCTGCACATCGTCGCGGGTGAGCTCGCCAAAGCCGATCGATTCCTTCGCCATGTCCGATGCACCGGCATTGGTGGTCATGATAAGGATGGTGTTGCGGAAATCGACGGTCTTGCCGTGATGATCGGTCAGGCGGCCATTGTCCATCACCTGGAGCAGGATGTTGAACAGGTCGGGATGCGCCTTCTCAATCTCGTCGAGCAGCAGCACGCTGTGCGGATTCTGATCGACCGCATCGGTCAGCAGGCCGCCCTGATCATAGCCGACATAGCCCGGAGGCGCGCCGATCAGCCGGCTGACCGAATGGCGTTCCATATATTCCGACATGTCGAACCGCTGGAGCGGGATGCCGAGCAGCGTCGCAAGCTGGCGCGCAACCTCCGTCTTGCCGACGCCAGTAGGGCCGGAGAAGAGATAGTTGCCGATCGGCTTGTCGGGATCGCGCAGGCCCGCGCGCGACAGCTTGATCGCGGAGGACAGGACTTCGATCGCCTTGTCCTGGCCGAACACCACGCGCTTGAGGTCCGTGGTGAGCGATTCGAGCACGCTCTTGTCATCGGACGACACCGTCTTGGGCGGGATGCGCGCCATCGTAGCGATGACCTGCTCGATCTCCTTGGGGGTGATCGTCTTCTTGCGCTTGGATGGCACGACCAGCATCTGCATCGCGCCGACCTCGTCGATCACGTCGATCGCCTTGTCTGGCAGCTTTCGATCGTTGATGTAGCGCGCCGAAAGCTCGACCGCCGCCTTGATCGCGTCGGGCGTATATTTGACGCTGTGATGTTCCTCGAACGCCGAGCGCAGGCCCGCCAGAATCTTGATGGTGTCGTCGATCGTGGGTTCGTTGACGTCGATCTTCT
>NZ_DJDV01000025.1:7854-25629 GCF_002431195.1 Sphingobium sp. UBA5915
CGTTGACGTCGATCTTCTGGAACCGGCGCAGCAGCGCGCGGTCCTTTTCGAAATGATTGCGGAATTCCTTGTAGGTGGTCGATCCGATGCAGCGGATTGTGCCGCCCGACAAAGCGGGTTTGAGCAGGTTCGACGCATCCATCGCGCCGCCGCTAGTCGCGCCCGCGCCGATGACGGTGTGAATCTCGTCGATGAAGAGCACCGCATGCGGCATTTTTTCCAGTTCGGTGACGACCGCCTTCAGCCGCTCCTCGAAATCGCCGCGATAGCGGGTGCCGGCCAGCAGCGCGCCCATGTCGAGCGAATAGATGACCGCTTCCTTGAGCACGTCGGGCACGTCGCCTTCGATGATCTTGCGCGCCAGACCCTCCGCGATCGCGGTTTTGCCCACGCCCGGATCGCCGACATAGAGCGGGTTGTTCTTTGATCGGCGGCAGAGGATCTGCACGGTGCGGTCCACTTCGGCCGACCGGCCGATCAGCGGGTCGACCTTGCCCCGGTCCGCCTTCTCATTAAGGTTGACAGTGAACTGGTCGAGCGCGCTGTCCTTCTTGCCCTTGCCGTCCTGCACCTTCTTTTCCTCCTCGGCGGTGCCCTTGGTCTCCTGACGCTCGGGCGTGGGCGTGCCCTTGCCGACGCCGTGGCTGATGAAGCTGACGGCATCGAGACGGCTCATATCCTGCTGTTGCAGGAAATAGACGGCATAGGATTCGCGCTCGGAAAACAGCGCAACCAGCACATTGGCGCCGGTCACTTCATCCTTGCCGGAGGATTGGACATGCAGGATGGCGCGCTGCACGACGCGCTGGAAACCGCTGGTGGGCGAGGGGTCGGACGACCCTTCCACCTTGAGGCTGTCCAGTTCGGTGTCGAGATAATGGGTGACGGCGTCGCCCAGCTCGCCCAGTTCCACGCCGCACGCCTGCATCACCTTCGAAGCATGGTCATCGTCGATCAGCGCGAGCAGAAGATGCTCGAGCGTCGCATATTCGTGCCGGCGTTCCGACGCGTGCGTCAGCGCGTTGTGCAGGGTTGTTTCGAGGGCGGCTGCGAAAGAAGGCATGTCTGTTCTACTCCATGCTCCCTGTCACGGGAGCGTCATCGAACCCCATGTCGGCATTGCTCGACGCTGGATCAAGGCGCGACCCCCGATCAGCGGAATTGCCAGACTGCCCAAGCCCGAAGAAGCCCTGAAGGGCGCTGGGGGCGGGGCGTCGGTTCATCGCTTGAATAGCGCCTCGGCACTTGCCTTATGGTTAACGGCGCTATCCTTGTGGCGTCTGGTTCGTTCAATCTCCGCCTCCAGGGCGGCGATGCGGTTTTCCAGTTCGCTCATGGACAATGGCCCCAGATCCTGTTTGATCAGGCGGGCCAGCGGATCATCGCCCTTGCGCGGCAGATCGTCATCCAAGTCCATGTCGGCAATGTTGACCCTTGGGGCCAGTCTGTCAATAAGGGCGCCGCAACGGCCTGCCGATTTGAGGCGGGCGCCTGGCACAAGCCACAGGCGGGGGACAGCAAGATGGCGGACGGTTATTCCATTCCGGCGGAGATGACGGCGATCGGCATCGCCGCGCCCGGCGGGCCAGAGGCGTTGGTGGCGCAGCGCCGCCCGGTGCCGACGCCGGGCGAGGGCGAAGTGCTGATCCGGGTCGCGGCCGCCGGGGTCAACCGGCCCGACGTGCTGCAACGGCAGGGCAAATATCCGCCGCCGCCGGGCGCTTCGGACATTCCGGGGCTGGAGGTTTCCGGGACCATCGTCGCGGCGGGCGGCGGCGCGGATCAGTTGATCGGGCAGCAGGTCTGTGCGTTGCTGGCGGGCGGGGGCTATGCCGAATATGCGGTCGCGCCGGCGGGCCAATGCCTGCCGATTCCGCCGGGCTATGATCTGGTGGAGGCCGCCGCGCTGCCCGAAACGCTGTTTACGGTGTGGACCAATTTGTTCGAGCGCGCCTATGCAGCGCCAGGCGACACGGTGCTGGTGCATGGCGGCACCAGCGGCATCGGCACCATGGCGATCAGCCTGTGCCGCCTGTTCGACGTCACCATCATCGTCACCTGCGGCAGCGACGACAAATGCGCGCAGGCGCTGGAATGGGGCGCTGCCCATGCGGTGAACTACAAGACACAGGATTTCGTCGCCGAGGTGAAGCGGATCACCGATGGCAAGGGGTGCCAGGCAGTGCTCGACATGGTCGGCGGCGATTATGTGGCGCGCAATCTCGATTGCCTGGCGGAAGACGGCCGCCATGTGTCAATCGCGGTGCTGGGCGGGGCGAAGGCGGAAATCTTCATTCCGCAGATCATGCAGCGCCGCCTGACGCTGACCGCATCGACGCTGCGCGCGCGATCGGTGGGGTTCAAGAGCCTGGTCGCCGACGAACTGGTCCGCACGGTCTGGCCCTTCGTCGCGGAAGGGCGGCTGCGCCCGGCGATGGACCAGCGGTTCGACATGGCGGACGCGGCCAAGGCCCATGCGCGCATGGATTCGGGCGCCCATTTCGGGAAGATCGTGCTGACCATGTGACGCGCGCGGCGGGGGCTAGAGCAGGCCCTTGGCGCGCAGGCTGACATGGCCCTGGCCCGCGATGATGACATGGTCGTGGACACTGATGTTAAGCCGCTTGCCCGCGTCGATGATCTGCCGGGTGACGTCGATATCCTGCCGGCTGGGCGATGGGTCGCCGGACGGATGATTGTGCACCAGGATCAGCGCCGCCGACCCCAGGTCGATGGCGCGGCGAATGACTTCGCGGGTGTAGATCGCCGCCTGGTCGATCGACCCGTCGCCCATATGATCGTCGCGGATCAGCATGTTGCGGCTGTTGAGGTGCAGCACCCGCACCCGCTCCACCCCCAGATGGGCCATGTCGGCGCGCAGATAGTCGAGCAGGGCCTGCCAGTTGGCGAGCACGGGCCGGGCCGCCACCTCGTTGCGCAGCATCCGCAGCGCGGTCGCCTGCACGATCTTGATCGCGGCGACACTGGTGTCGCCCATGCCGGGTACGCGGGCGATCGCCTGCCAGTCGGCGGTCATCAGGCCGCCGATGCCGCCAAATTCCCGCAGCAGCAGCTTGGCCAACGGCTTGGTGTCGCGGCGCGGGATGGCGAGCGCCAGCAGATATTCGATCAGTTCATGATCCAGCAGCGCTTCGCCGCCAGCATCGGCCAGTTTCTGCCGCAGGCGGGCGCGGTGCCCGGCCCCGTCATGCGCGGCTTTCGCATCCTGTTCGGCCAAATTCCTGTCCCCTGAACCTGTGGACCCGACGCTATGCGTTGCGGAATCACGGGGCAAGGATATTTAGGAGCGACGGGACGTTATGATCCCGTTACGGATCATCAGTGTCGCAGCGAAGCCGGGGTTGGCCATAGGCATGGAAGAAGAAGACGGCGAAGAAGCGGTTCGCCGGGCATGGCTGCGCTGGCTGGGCGTGGGTACGGGGTCGCTGGCGCTGCTGCTGGCCGGCCTGTGGACGCAGCGCGCGCCGATCGCCGAGAATTTCGTTACGCGTGAGCTCAACCGGCGGGGCGTTCAGGCGCGCTATGACCTGGTCGATGTCGGCCTGCGCACGCAGCGGATCGAAAATATCATATTGGGCGATCCTGCCCGCCCCGACCTGACCGCGCGCTGGGTGGAGGTGGACATCGCCTTTGCCGGCCTGACGCCCCAGGTGGCCGCGGTGCGGGCGGGCGGCGTGCGGCTGCGCGGCTCGTTGCATGACGGCGTGCTGAAACTCGGCGATCTGGACCAGTTCCGCGATCCCAATTCGACGGCGCCGTTCAGCCTGCCGGACATCAAGGTTGCTCTGAACGATGCGCGCATGACGCTGGATACCGATGCCGGCCCGGTCGGCATGGAGATGGACGGCGCGGGCAATCTCCAGTCGGGCTTCCGGGGGCGGCTGGCGGCGGCGATGCCCCGTGCGGCCATGGCGGGATGCGCGCTCACCACGATGCGCGCGTCGCTCGATATCGCGATGGACGGCGGGAAGCCGCGTGTGGCCGGGCCTGTCACCGCCGATGCGCTGGCCTGCCCGGATGCGGGCGCGGCGCTGGCGCAACCGGCCGCGCGTATCGACCTGACGCTGGGTCAGGCGCTGGATCGCTGGACCGGGCGCGCCGATCTGTCGGGCAGAGCGCTGCGTGGCGGCGGCATGGTGCTGGCGTCGCCCAAGGCGCAGGTCGATTTCGACGGCAGCGCCGCGCGCACGACCGGCCGAATGCGCCTGGATGCGGCGGGCCTTGGCGGACGCGGCGCGACGTTGGGTCGCACATCGCTGGCCGGGCAATGGGCGATCGGCCCGGAAACCCGCTTTCAGGGCCAGTTAAACGGCGACAATCTGCGCCTGCCGGGGCGTGATCCGCTCGCTGGGTTGCGCAGCGGGGCTGCGGGCACGCCGGTCGCGCCGCTGGCGGCGAAGCTGGCGGACGCGGTGGAGCGTGCGGGCGCGGGCAATCGGATCAGCACCACTTTGGCGCTGGTGCAGAAAGCGGGCGTGGGCAGTCTGGCGATCACCGACGCCGCCCTTGATGCGCGCAGCGGCGCGCGTATCGCCATTGCGCAAGGCGGGCAGATGACGATAGCCTGGCCAGGCAAGGCGGCGGGCATCGACTGGGCGCTTGATGGCGCGATCACGGCGGACGGGGGCGGTCTTCCCCGTGCCGCGCTGCGTCTGGCGCGGCGGCCGGGCGGCGGCTTTGGCGGCGAATTATTTGTCGATCCCTACAGCGCCGGCGATGCGCGGCTGGCGCTTGATCGGGTGCGCTTTTCCGCCGAGTCCGACGGTGCGACCCGGTTCCGGACCGCGATGCGGCTGGACGGCCCGTTGCCGGACGGACGGCTGCGCGGCCTTAGCCTGCCAGTCACTGGCCGGGTTGCTGCCAATGGCGCGGTTTCGGTCAATCCCGATTGCGTGCCGCTGTCGCTGGTCGAGGCGCACTATGGCAATTTCGCGCTGGGGCAGACGCGCCAGACGTTGTGCCCAGTCGGTGGAGCGATGCTCGCCGTGGGCCCCGCAGGCGTATCGGGCGGCGTCGATCTGAAAGAGGTCGACCTGGCCGGACGCAGCGGTGACAGTCCGATGCGGCTGACCGCAAATCATGCGCGCATGCTGCTGGGCAAGCCAGGCTTCGCGCTGGACAGCCCGGCGCTGACCATCGGGCAGGGGGACGCGCCCGTGCGCCTGACCGCCGCGGCGATGGATGGCGCGATGACCAAGACTGGCTTTGCCGGCACGCTTCGAGAGGCGGGCGGCCAGATCGGCGCCGTGCCGCTGATCGTCGAACAGGGCGCGGGGGAGTGGCGCTTTGCGGACGGGACGCTCAGCCTCAACGCGGCGATGACGGTGCGCGATTCGCAGGCGCAGGCGCGGTTCAACCCGCTGTCGGTGCCCGACTTCGCGCTTTCGCTCAAGGATGGGCGGATCGCCGCCACCGGCACGCTGACCGCGCCGGGGAAGGGCGCGCGGGTCGCCACCGTCGACATTGCGCATGACCTTGGCCGAGGCACGGGCCATGCCGACCTCAAGGTGCCCGACCTGACGTTCGATGCGGGGCTGCAACCCGATGAGCTTACGCCGCTGGCGCTGGGCGTCGTCGCCAATGTGCGGGCCGGGGTGACGGGTGACGGGCGGATCGACTGGACCGGGGACAAGGTGACGAGCACCGGCACCTTCCGCACGGACAACGCCAGTCTGGCCGCCGCCTTCGGCCCGGTCGAAGGGTTGAGCGGAGAAATTCGCTTCACCGACCTTATCGGCTTGGTGACGGCGCCAGGCCAGCAAGTGACGATAAAGTCGGTCAATCCGGGTGTCGAGGTGCGCGACGGCGTCGTGCGCTACCGGCTGGAAGCGGGGCAGAAAGTGCGGGTCGAAGGGGGCGGCTGGCCCTTTTCCGGCGGGCAGCTGGTGCTGTTGCCGACAACGATGGATTTCAGCGCCGACGTCGATCGCTATTTGACGTTCCGGGTGATCGGGCTGGACGCAGGGTCCTTCATCCAGGCGATGGAATTGGACAATGTGTCGGCGACCGGCACATTCGACGGCATCATGCCGCTAATCTTCAATTCCAGGGGCGGGCGCGTGGCGGGCGGCGTGCTGGTGGCACGGCAGGCAGGCATGGAGCCGCTGCTGATGCCCGAAGGCGTGTTGCCGACCATCCCGTGCGATCCCACGAAGATCGGGGGCACGCTATCCTATGTCGGGCCGGTGTCGAACGAGGATATCGGCGTCATGGGCAAGGTCGCCTTCGACGCGCTCAAGAATCTGCAATATAAATGCCTCACCATCCTGATGGATGGGGCGCTGGACGGCGAGATGGTGACGAATGTCGTGTTCAACGGCGTCAATCGCGACCGGCTGGGCGCGGCGCCGGGCGGACTGGCGCGCAATTTCATCGGTTTGCCCTTCATCTTCAACGTGAAGATCGCCGCGCCCTTCCGGGGACTTTTGGGCACCGCGCAGTCCTTCATCAATCCGTCGGACCTGGTGCAAGGCGAAATCGCCAAGCAGGCGCAGGAAAAGATGCGGGAAGAGAGCGCGCAACCCCTTGCGGTTCAGCCTCTGGACAGCGACAAGACGATAAACGGGGAGCCGTAATGAAGATAAAGAGCATCATGATGGCCGGCCTTGCCGGTGTGGCGCTGGGGGGGTGCATTCAGGTGAAGGCCCCGGACAAGCCGATCGAAATCAACCTGAACGTCAAGGTGCAGCAGGAAGTCGTCGTCAAGCTGCAACGCGATGCGCAGGACCTTATCCAGAATAATCCGGAGTTGTTCCCGCAATGACACGCAAGATGGTGAAATCCGCATGGATGGCCGCCGCCGCGATGGCGCTGGCGGGTGGACTTGGCTTTGCCGGCGGCGCGCAGGCGCAATCGCCCGATCTGGCGGCGGCTCTGTCGTCGGGCGCGGTGGGCGAACAGGCCGACGGCTATATGGGTGTAGCCGGATCGGTCAGCCCGACCGTGCGCAAGGAAGTCGAATCAATCAACATCAAGCGGCGGCAGGTTTATACCGACCTTGCCGGCAAGCGCGGCGTGACGGTGCAGGATGCCGCCGCCGCGACGGCTTGCCAGACACTGACCCGCCTGAAGAGCGGCCAGGCCTATCGCATCGGCGGTGGCGCATGGCAGACCAAGGGTTCGGGGGCGATCGCGCTGCCGTCCTATTGCGCATCGGGGGGGTGAAAAGTCGCCACTGGCGGACTTTCCTCATCCCTTCGTACGGCAAGGAAAGTCTTGGCGCCAACCATGGTTGACTATCCGCAATCCCCTTTCTAAACGGGCCGCGCCTTGACGGGTGCAGCCGCAAGCGCCATGCCGCCGCGATACAGGATCGCGGAGGATGCCATGGCAGCGGACACACCCGGACAGGACCCGGCAGGGGAGGACGCGCGGATCGCTTCGCTGGAGGAGCGGATCGCCCGGGCCGAACATGCCGAAAAGGTCAGGCAGGGGGCCAAGGAGCAGCAGGCGGACGATGGATCGCGCTTGGGCAACCGGGTTCTTGCTGAACTGATCGGCGGTCTTGTCGGCGGTGCGTTGATCGGCTGGGTTCTGGACCGGCTGTTTGACACATCCCCATGGCTCCTGCTCGTATTCCTCGGTCTCGGGATCGTGGCGGCGTTCAGGAACATCATCAGATTGACGACGGTAAAGCGTCCCGACCAATAGGGGCGCTTTTATCTTAGTCCGAAGACGTGAACGTTACAGGGGTCAACGTGGCAGAATCCGGCAAAATCGATCCGATGCATCAATTTGCTATCGAACCCTTGTTCGGTACGGATCATCTGTCCCTTGGCGGCTTCAACATCGCCTTTACCAACAGCGCGCTCTACATGGTGCTCGCGGCGCTCGTGCTGTGGATCTTCGTGATCGGCGGCATGAAGCGCGAACTGGTGCCCGGCCGCTGGCAGATGGCGGTCGAATATATGACCGGCTTCATCAAGAACCTGCTGATCGCCAATATCGGCGACAAGGGCCGCAAATATATTCCCTACGTCTTTTCGCTCTTCATGTTCATCCTGCTGGCGAACCTGCTGGGTCTGTTGCCGCTCGGCCTGTTCGGGCTGCACCCCTTCACCTTCACCAGCCATTTCACCGCCACGGGCGTGCTGGCGATCATGAGCTTCTCGATCGTGCTGATCGTGGGCTTCGCCAAGCATGGCCTGCATTTCTTCTCGCTGTTCGTGCCGCATGGCACGCCCGCGCTGATGGTGGTGCCGCTCTTCTTCATCGAGCTCGTGTCCTTCATGGTGCGCCCGTTCAGCCTCGGCCTGCGATTGTTCGTCGCGATGACTGCGGGCCACGTGCTGCTCAAGGTGCTTGCCGGCTTCGTCATCAACAGCGCAAATGCGTCTCCGCTGCTTGGCTTTACCGTGGGTTCGGCCAGCTTCATCCTGATGATCGGCATCAGTGCGCTGGAAGTGCTGGTTGCGGTGATCCAGGCCTATGTGTTCGCGCTGCTGACCTCGGTCTATCTTAACGATGCCGAGAACCTGCACTGATATTTCGCCAATTTCTTTAACGTTTTTGACTGTTTAACAAGGGAGTTTACGACATGGACGCAGAAGCCGCAAAGCTGCTCGGTGCTGGCCTGGCCGCGATCGGTGCGGGCATTGCCGCCCTCGGTGTGGGCAATGTCTTCAGCAGCTTCCTGGAAGGCGCGCTGCGCAATCCGGGTGCCGCCGACGGCCAGCAGGGCCGCCTGTTCATCGGTTTCGCCGCGGCGGAACTTCTGGGTCTGCTGGCGTTCGTTATCGCCATGATCCTGGTGTTCGTGGCCTGACACGCATTTGAGGCGGGCGGGGCGGCCATCATGTCGCGCTCGCCCGCTTCCCTGATTTTGACCGCCCTCTGACCGGACGGACCCGTAATATGCCTCAAATCGCGCAAATCGCCGAAACCTATTCCAGCCAGATATTCTGGCTGCTGTTGACGTTCGGCTTCGTCTTCTTCGTCATTGGCCTTGGCATGGTGCCAAAGGTCCAGGGCACGGCAGACGCACGCGACGCGAAGATCAGCGGGGATCTGGACGCGGCCAAGGCGGCCTTCGCCCGTGCCGATGAGGCCGAGGCCGATTACAAGGTCCGCGACGCGCAAAGCCGCACCGCGGCTCAGGCGCTGCTGGCCAAGGCGAAGTCGGACGCCGCCAAGGCGTCGGAAGCCCGCATCGCCGTGGCGGACGCGGATGTCGCGGCGATGATCGCCGCGGCCGAAGCCCGTATCCAGGCCGCGAGCAACGCGGCCATGGCAGAAATCGAAACCGTCGCCGCCGATGCGGCGCGCGACATGGTGGCGCGCATTTCCGGCGTGAACGCATCGGACGAAGCGGCCCGCAACGCAGTAAAGGCGGCACTGGCCCATGGCTGAGGCAGCAGCACAGCATCACGAAGCGACCGCCCCTTCGCTGGGCGAGGCGATCCACGCCGAAGGGCTGGAGCCAGTCGGCACCGTCGCGCATGAAGGCGTTGCCCCGCATACCGACCCCAAGGCGGTGGGCATGGACGCAACCGCCTGGGTGAGCCTCGCCATGGCGGTGTTCATCCTCATCCTGCTGGTCAAGAAGGTGCCCGCCCTGATCGGCGGCGCGCTCGATGGCCGGATCGCACAGATCAAGGAACAACTGGCCGAAGCATCGCGCCTGCGCGCCGAGGCCGAGGCGCTCAAGGGCGAATATGAAGCCAAGCTGGCCGCTGCCGCCGGGGAGGCTGACGCCATGCGCAAGGCCGCCGAGCATGAGGCCGAAGTGCTGGTCGACGACGCCCGCACCCATGCCGAGGAACTGGTCGTGCGCCGCCAGAAAATGGCCGAGGACAAGATCGGCGCTGCCGAACGCGCCGCGATCGCCGCGATCCGCGCCAAGGCGGTGAACGCGGCCACCAGCGCCGCCGCCACCTTGATCGCGCAGGGCCATGATGCCCCGTCCGACAAGGCGCTGGTCGACAGCGCGATCGGGAAGCTCGGTACGATCAACTGAACGCGCCTTCCCGACGGGAGAAAAGGGGCTGGTGCGGATCGCGCCGGCCCTTTTCCGTTGGCGGCGACGACCCATCCGCAGACCAGCTTCATCGGCCCCAAGCAAATCCTTCGCTTGGCGCAGACCGCCGGGCTGCCTATCTCTCCTCCCTGATCCGAATCGCAGATTGAAGGCTTTTTATGTCCGCCACGCACAGCACCCGCATGTTGATCCTGGGGTCCGGTCCCGCCGGCTTGTCCGCCGCCATTTATGGCGCGCGCGCGGGCCTTGCGCCGATCGTGGTGCAGGGGATGCAGCCGGGCGGTCAGCTGACCATCACCACCGATGTCGAAAATTATCCCGGTTTCCGCGACGTCATCCAGGGGCCGTGGCTGATGGAGCAGATGCAGGCGCAGGCCGAGCATGTCGGCGCGCAGATGATGTATGACCAAATTGTCGATGTCGACCTGTCCGAGCGCCCGTTTCGGCTGCGCGGCGACAGCGGCACGCTCTATGTCGCCGATACGCTGGTCATCTGCACCGGCGCGCAGGCCAAGTGGCTGGGCGTCGAGGGCGAGGAGCATCTTCAGGGCAAGGGCGTGTCGGCCTGCGCCACCTGCGATGGTTTCTTCTATCGCGGCAAGAAGGTCGTGGTGATCGGTGGCGGAAACACCGCGGTCGAGGAAGCGCTGTATCTCACCAACCACAGCCATGACGTCACATTGATCCACCGCCGCGATTCGCTGCGCGCGGAGAAAATTTTGCAGGAGCGGCTCAAGGCCCATCCCAATATAAAGATCCTGTGGAACAAGGCGGTGGAACGCTTCGTGGGTGGCGGCACGCCCGAAGGGCTGGTCGGCGTCGACCTCATTGACACGGTGACGGGCGAGAAGAGCCATGAGGCGACCGATGGCGGCTTCGTCGCGATCGGCCATCATCCCGCGACTGAATTGTTCGCCGACAGCCTGCCGCTGGATGAGGGCTATATCCTGGTGGAAAAGGGCACGACCCACACCGCCATTCCCGGCGTCTTCGCGGCGGGCGACGTGACCGACAAGATTTATCGCCAGGCGGTGACGGCGGCGGGCATGGGCTGCATGGCGGCGCTGGATGTCGAGAAATTCCTGGCGGAGCAGGATTTCGAGGAACTGGTGGACGCGTAAGTCCGGCGCGCAGGGGCCAGGGTCAGCCGACCTTGGCCCGCGCAAAGGCGACGAGCGACCCGAAAGTCTCGAACGTATCGCCGTCGATATCCTCATCCTCGATGAGGATGGCGAAGCGATCCTCCATCTCTGTCAGCAAGCCTGCGACCGCCATGGAATCGAGTTCGGGCAATGCGCCGAACAGAGGCGTGTCGGCATGAAACGCATCGACCCGGTCCTGCGACAGGCCAAGCGCGTCGCGCAGCAGCGCCCGCATCTGGGTTTCGACAGGGATCGACTGGTCGGACGGCTGAGGATGGGCGGCGTGCATAATGCGCGCCTAACTATAGTTTCGCGTCCTAGCCGACAAGCGCGGAAATCATTGCCCGTACCGCGGCCGGCCACTGGTTGACGGCGCGCGGGTTAAAGGCATCGACACGGGTGAGCGGGATGCGCCGTTCCATCCAATCGGTCTTGTAGCCATTGTCGCCCGTCCCATAATCGATCATCGTCACGCGATCCTGGTCGATCGCATGGCGGAACATGGCATGGCTGAGCAGGGTGCCGGGCGACCGGGTATCGAACGCCTTGTCATGCGCCAGCTTGTGGATGAGCGCGACGCCGCGATCGATCGTCCAGAGCTGCGTGGCGACCGCCTGGCCGCCTTGTCGCGCGAACCCCAGTCGCAGCGTGCCGGCCGCGCTTTCCCGCTCGGCCAGATCGCGCAGGAAATCGAGGCCGCCTTCGGGCTCGACCGATTTCCAGCTGCGCGCCTGCACCGCGACATAATCGTCCCACAGATCCGGCGTCATCCGGTCATGGATCGTGAGCGTGAAGGGATCGCCCCGGCCCTTGCGCCGGACCAGGTTGCGTAGCCGGCCCGGCCGCGCGCGCCAGTAGGTCGCGAAATCCCGCCCATCGAGCGAGAGAAGATGGCGGCCGCCCATGGTCCGGCGCACGGTCCACCATCCCGCCCGGCCTAGCGCCCAACGCAATTCGGCGCAGTCTTCCAGGGGGTAGAAGCTCATCCGCGCGCTGCTGGAGCGCAGGTGGCGACCCATGGCTTGCAGCATCGCGCGCCGTGCCGCCGGGTCCGGTGCACCTGTAACAACAGGGGCAAAGGCGAAGCTGTAATAGTTGGCCAATGCCTCAAGCCGTCCGCGCGTCGGCGCCAGCAGGAACAGCCAGGCGTCGCTTTGTCCCTGCGTTGCATGAATGACGCGAAGCGGCACATCGGCGAAACAGTGTCGATGAAGCGATTCCATCCAGTCGAGCCGGTCGAACAGGCGCACGTCGTCCAGCGCGCCAGGCCTGTGCCCGAGCGCGCGTCGCACATCGGCGAAGCTGTGATATTCCCTTGGCGACTGCAACCGACTATCTCCGCCCCAACCAGCGCAGCTTTAGGAGAAAATTCTGCACATGGCGTTAAGCATCCGTGGCTGAAAGCATGTCCCTGATCGATGGCGTGGCGGTCCTGCCGATCGACCATCTGCTGTTGCGGGCCGATCCTGCCGCGCCGGCGCTCGACGGCCGGTCGGGCCGCTATAGCTATGCTGAACTGGAACAGACGCTGGGGCGGCTGGCGGGATGGCTTGCGGGCTTCAGGCTGGAGCCGGGCGCGCGGGTGGCAAGCTGGATGGCAAAGGGGCCGGTGGCGGCGCTGATGCCGCTCGCCGCGCCGCGCGCGGGGCTGGTCCATGTGCCGGTCAATCCGCTGCTCAAACATGGTCAGGTCGCGCATATCCTGGCAGACAGCGGCGCCGCCATGCTGATCGGCACGGGCGCGCGGGTCGAGAGCCTGCAACCCGGTGACGTGCCGGCCGGGTGCCAGGTCCACCGTGAGGATGATGCCGCCTGCGCTATGAGCGGCGGGGATGGCATCGGCCCGTCGCGGGGCGATCCAGGCGCGCTGGCGGCGATCCTCTACACCAGCGGATCGACCGGCCGCCCCAAGGGCGTGATGCTGACCCACGCCAATTTGTGGCTGGGCGCGGTCGCGGTCGCCGACTATCTGCGCCTTTCGCCCGATGATCGCACCGCCTGCGTCTTGCCCTTCAGCTTCGACTATGGCCAGAACCAGCTGTTTTCGACCTGGTATGCGGGCGGATGCGTCTATCCGCTCGACTATCTGACGCCGCGCGATGTGGTGAAGCTGGTGGATCGCCGCGACATCACGACGCTGGCGGGCGTGCCGCCGCTCTGGGTGCAACTGACGGAACTGGACTGGCCTGCGGACGTGGCGGCCAAGCTCAAACGGCTGACCAACAGCGGCGGGGCACTGACGCGGCCGCTGGTGGCGCGGTTGCGGGCGCTGTTCCCGCAAGCCGATCTCTACCCCATGTATGGCCTGACCGAAGCATTCCGTTCCACCTATCTGCCGCCGGCGCTGGTCGAGAGCCATCCCGATTCGATGGGCCGCGCGATCCCCTTTGCCGAAATTCTGGTCGTTCGCCCCGATGGCAGTATCACCGACGATGAGGAGCCGGGCGAACTGGTCCATTGCGGGCCATTGGTGGCGCAGGGCTATTGGAAAGACGCCCCGCGCACCGCTGAACGATTCCGGCCCGCGCCGTCCGCATCCCGCTATGGCGGCATGGCGGTGTGGTCGGGCGATACGGTGCGGCGGGACGGCCAAGGCCTGCTCTATTTCGTCGGACGCGACGATGCGATGATCAAGTCCGCCGGCAACCGCATCAGCCCGACCGAGATCGAGGAGGCCGCCGTCGCGGTACCCGGCGTCGCCGAAGCCGTGGCGCTGGGCATGGCGGACGACCGGCTGGGGCAGGCGGTGCGGTTGCTGCTGCGGGGGCAGGGGGATGATATACCCGGCGCCGTCGCCGCGCACCTCAAAAGCGAGCTTCCCAATTTCATGCAGCCCAGGGACATCGTCATGCTGGATCAGTTTCCCCGCAACCCCAATGGCAAGATCGACCGGGTGGCGCTGGCGCGGGAGCAGGGCGCATGAAGTCGATGGGACCCATTCCGTCCGGGTTCGGATGCGAAGACGGCATGTTGCTGATCGGCGGCTGTGGTGCGGAAAGCCTGGTCGATGAAGCGGGCGACACGCCGCTGTTCGTTTATGACATGGCGCTGGTGGAGGCGAAGGTGCAGCGCTTTCGCGACGCCATGCCGGCCGGGATCGACCTCCATTATGCGATCAAGGCCAATCCCTTCGCCCCGCTGTTGAGCCGCATGGCGGTGCAGGTGGACGGCTTCGACATCGCGTCGGGTGGCGAATTGGACATGGCGCTGGAAGCGGGCATGGCGCCTGATCGCATCAGCTTCGCCGGGCCGGGCAAGCGCACGGATGAACTGACCGCCGCCATTTTCGCCGGCGTCACTATCAATCTGGAGTCCGAAGGCGAAGCGCGCCGCGCGATCGTGGCGGGCGAGGCCATCGGCAAGCAACCCCGTCTTGCCATAAGGGTCAATCCCGATTTCGACCTTAAAGGATCAGGCATGCGCATGGGCGGCGGGGCCAAGCCCTTCGGCGTCGACGCCGACCGCGCGGCGGCGCTGGCGCGCTGGATCATTGACGCGGGCGCGGATTGGCGCGGCTGGCATATTTTCGCGGGCAGCCAGAATCTGGACGCACAGGCGATCATCGATACGCAGGCCGCCACCATCGCTCTGGCGGCGCGATTGTCGCAGGAGGCCGGCGCGACGCCGCCGCTCGTCAATCTGGGCGGCGGTTTTGGCCTTGCCTATTTCCCCGGCGACACCCCGCTCGACATTCGCCCGGTCGGCGTAGCGCTCGGCCGGGCTCTGGAGTCGCGGCCGCCTATCCTGGCCGGCAGCCGATTCGCGCTGGAATTGGGGCGCTGGCTGGTAGGGGAAGCGGGCGTTTACCTCACCCGCGTGGTCGATGTGAAAGACAGCCAGGGCGAGCGCTTCGTCGTCGTCGATGGCGGATTGCATCATCAGCTCGCCGCCAGCGGCAATTTCGGCACGGTCATCCGCCGCAACTATCCGATCGCGCTCGCGAGTCGTTTCGATGCCGCACCGGCCCTTGATCCCGTGACGATTGTGGGCTGTCTGTGCACGCCCATCGACCGGCTGGGCGAAAAGGTTGCGTTGCCGCAAATCAGCGAAGGCGACCTGATCGCGATATTTCTGGCCGGCGCCTATGGAGCATCCGCGAGCCCGATGGCCTTTTTGGGACATCCACCCGCACGGGAGCTTTTACTTGGGTGATAGTCGAATGACTTGACTCCTAACGCTATCTTTACCCTTTACCGGCATGACATTGCCCAAAGCCCGTGCGTTCCTGCCGCTGTCACTCCTTGGTGGCGGGGCGCACCGGGGCACGGCAAGGGGTGAGAATATGCGTTTCGTGTCGGTTTCCAAGTTCCTGATGGGGGTGTCGCTGCCCGCCGTCGCCTTGTCGGGCTGCGCCTCCGCGCCGTCCGGGCCGCAACTGCCGCCGGCATCCTTCGTGTCCACGCAGGAGGGGCCGGGCGAGGAATATGTCATCGGCCCGCTCGATGACCTCACCATCTTCGTCTGGCGCAACCCGGAACTGGGCGCAAAGGTGCAGGTCCGGCCCGACGGGCGGATCACCACGCCGCTCATCACCGACATGCCGGCCGTGGGCAAGACGCCTAAGATGCTGGCCGACGACATCAAGCTGGCGCTTTCGCAATATATCGAAAATCCGCTGGTGTCCGTGATCGTCAATAATTTCAGCGGCACGTTCAGCCAGCAGGTGCGGATCGTGGGGGCGACGGAAAAGCCGGCCTCCATCCCCTATCGCGCCAACATGACGCTGCTCGATGCGATGATCGCGGTCGGGGGCCTCAGCGAATTTGCCGCGGGCAACCGCGCGCGCCTGGTCCGCTTCGACAAGGAAACCGGCAAGCAGAAGGAATATCAGGTCCGCCTCAACGACCTGCTCAAGCGTGGCGACACCAAGGCCAATGTCATGCTGGCCCCCGGCGACGTCATCATCATCCCTGAAAGCATGTTCTGACCATGGCGGGCCTTTACGATGAACTGCTCGTGCTGCTGCACGGCATATGGAACCGGCGCTGGGTGGCGCTGGCGGTCGCCTGGGGCGTCGCCATGCTTGGCTGGCTGGGCGTCGCGCTCATCCCCAACAGCTACCAGTCCAAGGCGCGGGTCTATGTAAACACTCAGTCGCTGCTGGAAGACCGCATGGGCATCACCCAGGTCCAGTCGCAGCAGGATCTCGACCGGCTGCGCAGCACGCTGGCAAGCGCGGAAAATCTGGAAAAGGTCGTGCGCGGTACCGACCTGTCGCAGTCCGTGTCCGGCCCGCGCGACATCGCCGCCAAGATCACGACGCTGCGCGAAAACATCAGCGTAATGGCGCAGGCCGATCCCAGCATGATCGACATCAGCGCGATTTCGGCCGATTCGAGTCTGTCGGACGGGGCCAATGCGCGCATCGCGCAGCAGGTCGTGCAAAAGCTGATCGACATTTTCCAGGAGGAAAATCTGTCGGGCGACCGCCGCGAAACCAAGCAGAGCCTGGCGTTTCTTGACCAGCAGATCGCCGGTCGCGCCAAGCAGCTGGAAGCCGCCGACCAGCGTCGCATCGAATTCGCCCAGCGTTATGCCGGGCTGCTGCCGGGCGCGGGCTCCATCAGCCAGCGCATGGACGCCGCGCGGATGGAGATCAATAATATCGACTCGCAACTGGTGCAGGCGCAAAGCGCGCTGTCGGCGATGAACGGCCAATTGGCCGGCACGCCGCAGACGCTGCCGGGCGTGGGCGCTTCGGGCGGACCGTCGGCACTGGCGCAGGCGCAGGCCAATCTCGCGTCGATGAAGGCGCGCGGCTGGACCAACAACCACCCCGATGTCATCGCGGCCCAGCGCGAGGTCGAGGCGCTGCGCAAGAGCGGCGGCGGCGGTAGCGCGAGCGGCGGCGGCACGCCCAATCCCGCCTATCTGTCGATCAAGTCGATGCAGGCCGAACGCGCCGCCACGGTGCAGGCGCTCCAGGCGCGCAAGGCGCAGCTTCAGGCCGATCTCAACGCGATGATGTCACGCCAGGTCGATGAACCGGGCATCGCGTCGGAGCAGGAAAAGCTCGACCGCGACTATGAGGTTCTCAAGACCCAATATGACAAGCTGCTTGCCGACCGCGAGGAAATTCGCCTGCGCGGCGAGGTGAAGACCGAAACCGGCGCGGTGCAGTTCCGCGTGATCCAGCCGCCCAGCACGCCGACCGCGCCGACCGCGCCCAACCGTCCGCTGCTGCTGCTGGGCGTGCTCGTGCTCGCCATCGCCGCCGGCATTGGCGTCGCCTTTGCGCTCGGCCAGCTCAAGGGCAGCTTTTCCACCGCCGCGCGGCTGGAGCGGGCGATCGGCCTGCCGGTCGCCGGCTCGATCAGCCAGGTGCGCAGCGCCGCCCAGCAAGCGGTTGAGAAACAGCGCATGAAATGGTTTGCCGCCGCGAGCGGAGGGCTGGCGGGCGTCTGCCTGCTGCTGATCGCGGTCGAATTTGTCCAGCGCGGCATGGCGTGAAGGAGCGCGATCCCATGAACCAGCATAGCTCCATCAAGGGCCGCGGATCGCTGATAGAGCGCGCGACCCAGATCTACGACTTCTCCGCTGCCCTGAAGGGGCGCGCTGCCCCGGCGGTCGATGTGCCGGCCGATGCGCCGCTGCCGCCGCCCGTCGACGTGCCGGTTGCGCCGGGCGCGCCCGATG
>NZ_DJDV01000127.1:0-8801 GCF_002431195.1 Sphingobium sp. UBA5915
CTGTTCCTGGCCCCGCTGGCCCCGCTGGCCCACAAGGGGAACGCGGCCCCCAAGGCCCGAAGGGCGACAAGGGTGATACTGGATCGCCGGGACCAAAGGGCGATGCTGGCGCGCAAGGTCCAATCGGTCTTACGGGTGCTACCGGCGCAGCTTCGACCGTAGCGGGTCCGGCCGGGCCAAAGGGCGACACAGGTGACGCGGGACCGGCTGGCCCCAAAGGCGATACCGGGGCACCGGGCCAGAAAGGCGACAAGGGGGATAAGGGCGACACTGGCGCAACCGGCCCTGCAGGCACACCGGGCACGCCCGGCCCTGCTGGCACCGACGTTGCCGATTTTCTGTTCGAGGACGGCACACTCAAGCTGTCGATGAGCAACGGGTCCATCTGGGAAGCCTTCATTCCCACAGGCGGCGGCACCGGCAAGCCGTGGTATTTCGACGCGCCGTTGGCCAGCACGTTCACGCTCCAGAGCGGCAATGCCGTCCAGCTATCTTTGACCGACGACACCGATGCTGGCCTGCTGGTGAAGAGCGGCGCGAGCGCAACCGGCGACATCAGCCGTGTGGCCTACAGGACGCTGACGAACAAGGCTCTGGATTGGGACATCGTGATCCGCGCCCCAATCATCATGAACGACGCCGATTACCGCAAGGGCGGCCTGATGGTCATGGATAGCACGACGAACCGCCACATTATCTGCGGCCAGGTGAACGAGTATCAGCCATTCGGCATCATCAAGTTCACTGGCATGACGGGTGGATATGGCGGCTCGATTTCCGCTCAGGCGTTCAAAACTCAGCCCGAATTCTACCGCGCCGCCTGTGTGGGATCGACCCTGACATTCTATGTCAGCCATTGCGGCAAGAACTGGCTCCAAGTCGGCGCAACCGCGATCGGCGATGCCTTCGGCGCGAGGCCGGACAGGATCGGCGTCGGCTTCAACATCAGCACAACCGATCCGACGCAAGCGTCCATGACGGTCGATTGCTTCAAGCTCACTGGTCCGGCTGTCTAAGGGCCAGCAATAACAAGAATGGGGGTGCCGGTCGCATGGCGAAAATAAAGAAAACTGCCGAAGAAGGCAGCATCGGTTTCAAGCAGGCAGCGCAGGTTGCGCTTTTTATTGCGCGGAACTGGAAGATCATATCCACCGCGCTTGCTGTCTTCATTCCGGCCACAGCCGCTCTGACCGGCAAGCTACAGCCCGTGGCTGATGCCATTGCGACTGCGAACCCCCTGTGATGGCTGTCGTAGTGGATCAGGAAATGCGCGATCTTCTGATTCGTCTGGACCAACGGGTCGATGACGGTTTCAAGAATATCAACGCAAAGCTGGATGAAATGACCCGTCGAGCAGATGGGCATGAAAACCGCATCCGAAATCTGGAAACGTGGCAAAGCACGGTTGTCGGTAATGCTCAAGGCATCGGCCTAGGCTGGAAGATCGGTTCTGCGCTATTGGGTGGTGTGACTGGCGTTCTAGCTCTGCTGGGTTTTCAAAGCGCCGTCTTGCACAATGAAAAACCCAATGTGGCCAAGCAAGAAATGAACATCGAACGTAGCGTCTCCATGCCTCGCCACTAAGAGTAAGCCCTACTCAACGAGCCGAACTAAAGTCCCTCAATACGCTTCGGCGGCGCGGAATGGGTAATCGGCCGGTAGATTAACGACCATCTTTCACCGCCGATCTGCGAACGGTATTCGACCTCAATTCCACCCGCGATCCAGAAATAGAGATCATAAATCTCTTCGCGCTTAAATTGATTTCCGGGCACGGTGACGACCGTCCTATTCGCATCACCATATTTTTCAGTCAGGCTCGCCTTCATTGGCCCGATGCAATTGTTTTTCGACGCAATCCACTTTGGAGTAATGACGACTGAATGCAGACGGTCATTCTGAAAGCGCGTCGAAACGATAGTGCGGCAGTCTGCCAGCAGGTCGATTTCCTTTTCAGGCAGAGCCTTCGCCACTTCATCTTTTGACATCCCTACGGTCAGGCCGCGCCATAAAACGGTAGGCTCTTGTCCATGAGCAGGAAGGGATAGCATCATAACGCCAAGTGCTAGCGTCCGCAAAATCTGCACTGAACCTATCCTTCAATTTAAGACATATCGGCGTTAACCGCCCTATGGAGATTTTTGCAAGCATTGAACGGTTAAGCAGACATTCCCCTAACTACCCCTGTAAGACGCCCGCTGAGTGACTTGTCACCGCCAGCTAGTTGCGAATTCCCTTCCGCCCTAACATCGGCTGCAATTCACGGGACAGCCAATCCTCTACCCCCAAAACGACCAATCTCGACATGCCTTCATCGGCGGCTGGCGGAAACTGCCACGCTTGAACCGTTAGGCTCCCGGTGATGCCGGTCGCCCATTCACGCAGCGATAGAGCGTATGTGCCCTTGGGCGCGGACAGAAGATGCTGGCGCAGGCGAGTCCGCAACGTGCCCTTCCGCTTCTGAGTAGCGAAGGAACTGCCCACATAGAGCGTGGAAGAAGCGACTTTGTTGTCCTGAGGCAGCTTCAATATGCCCATGGATCGCGCTTCCGAATATGCCGCGACGAGCTTTTGCCGATCTACGTCTTCACCAAGAGAAATGATGTAGATGCACCGATCACGATCAATCGCACTGGTCGGCGTCAGGCATTTGATCGCTGCTTCGGCATGGATGGGAAGGTCTGAGAATTGCAACGTCTCCTTGCCCAACGACATGGGAGGTTCTGATCCAGCAACCAGATCAGCAGCCGCGCGCAATTCCTTCGCGGCAGATGAGGGCCAAGAGGACAAGTCAGGTATGTTCAAGTCGATCTCCTCTCCAACTGGATCGCCCATGTCGGCTGGTCCTGCTTGATTGATGCGTTGGGCATATTCAAGCAGATCGCGCTGAGCGCATTCGCCGTGAATCATGGAGGACGATAGCTTGCTGCGCTGCGCTACGTCCTACATCGGCACGATTATCTCGAACTGCGGGCTGTCGCTCCTCGTTCGGATAATCGTTTGATGTATCGCCCTTCATGACATGGTTCTCGGACTTGTGGTGGGAACAAGAGCGATGAGCGATTGTGATGAACTGCCTCGAGCGGAAGTGAACGCATTGATCCCCCCGCTACATGGACAACATCAATGAACTGCCAGCGATATGCCAGCAGTCCTACGTCCATGTAGCGGAGGGATTATAGGGAACGGTTCTGCCTGCGGCTTTCGTTCACGCATTGGATCTCATGCAGCTTATGCTGCACCGGGGTTCGTTGTCGGTTATTGAAATGAGCAATCCCAGCCCTGTCGGGCTAGAGCGGTCGGTTCAGGGCACCATCCAATTGGCATCCTGAACTCGTGTTAGTTGGCCAGCGACGGGCCAGAGCTAACTCCGGTTTGGGCGCTTCTTTATACTGGTGCATGGTCGTTTCAGGGACGCTTCCATCCGTCCTCGCTGACTGTCCCGCAGGGTGCATCAGCCGCCAATCCAGTCGCCGCCTACCAGCTCATCCGCCCGTCTAATTCCGGGTTAGGGTTCTTCTACAAATTAGTAGGCCTACGCTACTTCATTTCGCGCATTTTCGCGGATCAAAAGAAAGACCCGCTTAGTGGGGACGAAGCACCAAGCGGGTCTATCACGTTGCATTGTAGCCGGTGGTAGAAGCGCCGTGAACAGCGTCTCGTCCCACCGTTCAATTCTATTTATCATCTGAGTCAAATTCTGAGGGGCAGGTTTAACCCCTTCGTTTTTTCCTGTCAGATGAACAGCCGCGACCTTCGCGAAACACGGGCGCCGTGCGCCTCACAAGGTGAGGAACAACTTGGCGTAGCTACGGGCGTAGCTCACGGGATCCGGCTGTTGGAAAATCGAGCGCAGCACTTCGTAGGCGCGGATGATCCGCGTAGGCGCGATCTGCTGGGCGAAGACGCTCGGCATCTCCAAGATGGAATTGGCCTCATCAATCGCCGCCAACGTCGCATCGAGATTGTGATGGACGATGAGCGCCTCCGCGAACGTATCCCACGCGCTGCTCTTCCCCGGATTAGGATAAGCGCAGAGTTCGCCAATGGTCAGCCGTTCGCTTATCCGGCTGCTCTTGATGGGCAGGCTTCGCAGATCAGACGGCGAATGATCCGTGTGGGTTGGCGTCTGGAAGCTCGTCATCACGAAGTCACCGGGCACGGTGCCGCGATCCTTGGTTATACGCGGCCGTCCGACAAGCCTCCCAAACGCCATCTGCTGTGAAGGGTTGGACGTGTCGAAGGTGATCTGGAACCCGGCCTCCCCCGGCAATTCGCGAAAGGACTTCTGGATCGCCGACAGCATGACGGCATGGGTGAGCGTGCTACACCCCAGAACGTGAAGCCGATTGCGGTCGCCCATAAGGCCAGCAGCGCGAAGGCGGACGAGTAGTTCGATCAGCCAGACATAATTGTCCCGCATGTCGCCACCCACCGCCCAGCCATCGAACGGATGGGCCATGATGGCAGTGAGCCATGCGATTGCTTCCTTGCGATCCCGCCCCTGCGCGACCGACAAGAACCGCGTCTGCCCGGTGCGATGCCGTTGGAAAAAGGCATTGTTGGCGAGCGTCGTGTTCAGGCAGTCATCGAATGTCGGAAAAAGGGGATTGCCCTTCGCGATGGCCATGGTGGGAATGTCGAGCGTCATCGCCTCATTGGTGTTCGCCTCCAGCCACGCGAGGGCTTGGGCGCGGGTGGCGTTTCCCTGCCAGAGCGAGGCATTGCTGATGAGCTGGAAGCCACCGCTGTCGCCAAGGATCGTCACGCCAGGCCGATTATGCTGGAAGATGCCCTTGGGGGTGCTGCCGCCGATGAACTGGCCGTAGCTCAACAGTGCCCGGTCGGTCACAAAGAACGGGTTCGCGGGATCGAGAAAATCCAGATCGGCCGGGGTCGATATACAGGCCGGTAGATTTCCGTCGCGCACCTGCGAAGGAGCCTTGAGCGGCATGGTGTGGGTCACCTTTTGACCCGCGATGAGATAGATGGCGCGGCCCTGCTGGCGCGCACGATAGTCGATATTCATGATGATGCTCCGGGGTGGTGCCCCGCGACGGCAGAACCATCGCGGGACAGCAGAATCAGGCGGCTAAGGCGTCGGCGGGCGCGGCGTCGGTGACAGGAGCATTCTTCACCAGCTTAGGTAGCGCCTGCACCCGTTCCAGCAGCTTGCGGCTTCGCGTGTCCCGGCCTTTTTCCAGCGTTTGGATATGAACGCGGAAGGTCGCGACCGCCGTCGTAACAGCCAGCGCCAACATGCCTTCTGGATCGACCTCCACTGACAGGTCGCCGTCAAGTGAGAGCAACGCGGGCAGCGAAGCCAATAGGTCGCTCGACATAACCCGCGCCTCGACCTTGCCGGTCGTGTCAGCAGCCAGCGAAACGGTTTGCCCGTCACCATGTTTGATCCCGAACGTGCCGTCGGATATCGTCACCGTGACCTGCCGCTCCTTGGCCTGCTTCTTCACAAGCACCGCCAGATGGTCGGCCTTCAGCTTGGCCAGAGATTCAGACCCTAGCGATGCCGTGCCGTCCGGCTTGAACGCTTTGCTGACCTTATGCGTCCAGTTCTTGCCGAATTCGGTCAGCTTGGGAAAGGCCAACTGCCCGTTCAGCGCCGACTTGCTCTTGTGGGCGAACTTCACGCGGATGCGGTCGTCATTACTTACCGACGAGATACCGTCCTTGCCACCATATCCCGCGCACAGTGCTGGCTTGGCCAGACGTTCGAGCATGGTGTTGCGGGTCTTCTTGTCCATGAAGCGCGGCAGACGGCTGTTGGCCTTCGTGTCCACGTCACCATTCGGCTCGATGGTCAGGACGCGGGTATCGTCCATGCGGGCGTTCGCGACCGACAAGGTGCTGCCGTTGAGCAGGTAAACCGCATAGGCCGCAAGAACCTCCGTGGACGGGTTCAGCTTGTCGTCCGGTGCCAGCGCGCGCTTTGGCTCGTTGCTGCGCTCAATATCGGGAATGATGGCTGGCGCGACCGTCATCGCCTGATGCCAGAACAGCGCCGTGGTCGAAGCATGTTCCATGCCCGTCGAGCGATACTCGGTCATCTCTGCGACAACCGAGGGGGCGGCATTGGGACATGGGAGGAAGATGGTATTGGTGCCGTCGAAATGGGCGACACAGAGCATTGATGCGCTGGGCAGAATGCTGGGGATGGCGGCTCCCTTGACCTTGACGGCGCTTGCGCTCTCAAGCGCACTGTTGATGATACTCACGGCCTCCGGCTCTGCGGCCTCTTCCGGCGCCGGACGGACGAGCGCCGCCAGCTTCGCAGCCATACCGGCCTGCTGGCCGAACTGCCCAAGATAGAGCTTGAGGAAATCGGCGTCCGACATGGTCGCGAAGTCATGCTCACCATTGACGCGGTTCATGTAGTCCACGGACTTCATGAAGGGCGCTACCTTGTTGGTGCGGTCCTTCTTTTCAGCCGCAGTTCCGCTGAGCGTGATGTTGATGCCAAGCGCGAACTGAACAGGGATATGGAGGGAGTTGGCCGAATTCGATGCGTAGCCGCTGTCCTCGGCATGGCGCTTCACGTTGGCGATGCCGTTGGTGGCAAGGAATTTCCAGACACGGAGCGTGATGAGGCCGCGACGTTCGCGGGCGCTATGCTCGTCGTTGAACAAAGCCGCCGTATCGCGCGCAATCGCTTGCTGGTCAGAAAGCGCACTGCTGCTCAGCGCATGAATGGAAGTGTCGGCGGTGCCTAGATCGAGAGAATTGGTCACGGTTTGCCCTTTCTTGGCAAACGCGCAGACGCTGTGGGGAAATCGCAAGACTGGACATACGGAACCCACCACGCCTGAGCGTTGGTTTTCAGGTTCCGACCGAGGCGGGTTGCCAGCAGGGACACGCACCGAAGTTAACGTGCCAGTCTTGTTGCTCTGGCGGCCCTTCCATTCCACCGCGCGGATGGAACTTCCGTTTCGTGTCCAGCGTGCTACCGTTGCGCTACTAGCGCAGGCAACCAATCGGGTGATGGCTGAAAGCCCCGGACTGATTACCCCGAAAGCAAAAGCACCTTGATGCTTCTCTGAGGGGACAGGCCCATCCGACAATGACGCTTGCGGATGATCTCGATGGGCTGATTTCTACCGCACAAGATAACAATGTCAACACCTAAATCGATAGCTCTGATATTTTTTACAAACACGATTTTACAACGCTTATCCTGCTGTAACCATCACCACGATCTAAACTCTAGATCATCCCTGCACTTACCCGTTCATGCCATAACCGCTCCATTCTACCCAAACCTGATAACTACCAATGATAGCAGACACACTGCCTATTGATTGGAGAGATCGGAATGGACAACCCAACGCTGACCATCAGCCTATTCAAGCTGAGAACGAGAAGGGCGCTTGTCAAACATAGCTATACCGCAGCCGTCTACAGCGACACGTTCGAAAGCATGGGCCACGCGATTGCTGAGGAAATCAAGCACCAAGCCCAGCATGGCGGCTTCTACTGGTCCTTCGCACGATACAAGCGCAACCATCTCAAGGCCGACATTCAGGAAATGACGGCGGTCATGCTGGAATATCCATATGCTTGCCGCGCCGCCCTCATGGCTGCGCTCGCTGAATGCCCCTACGTCCATTACGTCATCCACGCTCAGGACGAGATCAACACCAAGCGCCCCGAAGAACGCCTCGTTATCGCGTTCCCCCTTGCAGAGCCGATCATCAGTCCAAGGGACTACACCCGCGTTGCCGCCTTGCTCTCTGAGCAGCTTGGCATCAGCGATCATACGCGCGGCGACTTTTCCTCGACCTTTCTGTTCGCGCCATTCGTGGGAGTATGCTCGACACCAAAGGTCGTCCTGAATGACCTCGACCGCGATTTTCTGGACCCGGCCTCTTTCATCGATGAGCATCGCGGCACATGGACGGACGCTAGTGCCCTCCAACTTGGTGCGATGCCCATCCAGCCAGCGCCAACCGTGTTCCATGACAGCGGCTTGTTCGTGTTCAAGAATGGCGGTGCGCTGTGATCGAGTTACCCGCGACCCCGATCCCCGCCGACGAAGCCAAGACCATTATGGAGGCCGATGCCACCGCGCTTCTCAGTGCCGACTTGCGCTGTCCTTTAGCCCGCAGAATCATCGACGCGCTGGCGTTGCTCGACATCGCGATTGAAGCCCTTAAGCCTGATCGACAATAGACATTCTGATCGAAGGAAACGGCAGCGCCATGGCACAGGCACCAGCATAAACAGTTGATAGCCAATCGTCATATTGCAATGGATTGAGCATCACTGGCATGGCCTTCGGATGGAGCATCTCAAGGGCTGACATATGCTGTCTTTGAAAATGGTGTTGGCAAACACAAGGCAGTGACAGACGCGGAAACCGTCTCAGCGTTTTTTCAAGAATGCGGGCCGAGGAAATAACGGCGGCCTACGCGCGCCCGCATAACTTCACGCATTTCTGCGGGTTTTAGCGTATTGGATCCTATAGCGCACTGGCAGGCAGAATATGGTTAACATCACTGGCTACGCGCAGTTCTGCTTGAGGCATAATTTCGATGCAAGCCCGTTCCATCCCTCTTTCGATGGTGTTAGGCGTCAAAGAGAAACTGAGGGGCAACTATGAGTATCTTGAATTTCGTCGATCAGGATCAGCTAGACGAACTGAATGAAGATCCCAAAATAGCTTTCATGGAACTGGTGAACTTCGCCCAGAGGAGCTTGCACGACCAAACAAAACCCTTGGACGAAGATGAGAGAGGTGACTGGCAAAAAATAGAGGACTTGCGCCTTGAAGCGTCCCGGGTTTTCCG
>NZ_DJDV01000117.1:0-9774 GCF_002431195.1 Sphingobium sp. UBA5915
CGGCGGCATCGGCGGCGGCGGCCTGGTTCTCGCGGGCGGCCGAGAGCGCCTTCTGGCGATCGAAGTTGGAGAGCAGGGTCATGCGCAGCGAGACGCCGGCGATCCAGTCGGGCTCGGTCGGCAGCGCGTTGTTGCGATTGGCGTTGTAGCTGCCGAAGGCGAAGGCCTGGGGGCGATAACGCGATTTGGCGAGATCCACCCCGGCCTGCGCTGCGCTCTTGGCGGCATCCGCACCCTGCGCGCGCGGCGACTGGTCGATGCCGTCGAGGAAGCGCTGGAGCGGCGGCAGCGGCTCCGAATGGACGAACAGCGGAGTGGAGGCGGTGACGCCCAGCGGCTGATCGAGCAGCCGCGCCAGCGTATCGGTGGCGATCGCCTCCTCGCTGCGGGCATGCTCGAAGGCGCGCTGGGCGGTGTTGCGCGCGACCTCCACCTCCAGCACCCGGGCATGGGCGAGCACGCCTTCCGCTTCCAGCTTGCGCGCGTCCGAGAGGTGCCGGTCGAAGGCTTCGAGCTGTTCGCGGGTGGATACGGTCAGCTGACTCGCGACCTTCTGGCCGAAATAGGCGCGCACCAGATTGACGCGGGAGAGATCCTGCCCGCCCGCCTGCTTGGCCCGGGCGATGCCTACCGCTGCGTCCGCGCCCTTCTGGACGGCGGGAATCGCGCCGCCGGTATAGAGCGGCATCGCCGCGGTGATCGCCGGACGGAACACGGTGTCGCGCGTCTGGAACTCCAGCGTGTTGGGAATCGCGCCAAACAGCCGGGGCAGGGCCGCGCCGATCCGCTGGGTCACCTGCGCCACAATCTGCGCGCTCGCGCCGGAGAATTGCCCGCCAAGCTGGTCTAGAAAGCCGTTGGTGGCGCTCAGCGCATCGGCCTTGGGCTCGGACAGGTCGACCGAGAGCGTCTTCTGATATTCGATCACGCTCGCCGAGGCGGTGACCACCGGGCGGCGCAGCGTTCGGGTGGCGGCGGCGATTTCCTCGCTGGCGCGGACGGCATGGTCGTCGCCGCTGAGCCCCGGTGAGGCTTTGTCGAGCCTGGCGAGCGCTGCCTGAAAACTGAGCGGGGGCGGCGGCGCCTCCTGCGCTACTGCGGTGCCGGTAGAGGCGAGCAGTAGGGCGAGCGCGGCAGGCCCGCTGCAGCAACGGTGCGCGACGTGTAGATCCTGCCGCTTCGTGCTGCGCACCCTGCTCCGCCCCTGTTTTGCCTGCCACGCCGCCGAGGGTCGCTCCCGCGACGGCGTGATCTTCGATTACGCATATTTGCAATGAAACACGCGCGCAATTGAATTCCTCGGATGCCCCGCCCCCGTGCGGTCGCGAAACAGCAACGGCGCCATTTCGTACAGGTTTGGCCCCTAGGTCAGGAACTCATGGCCGATGCCGGTCGAGACATAAAAGCGCTGGAAAATGCCCGCCGCCTTGATCGCCTCGGCATTGGCGCGGGGAGTCATCATCTATGATCCTTGGTATAACGGCCAAGCTTCTGACATAACCAGAGGCCGGTCGGGCGAACGTTGAATGTCGGCTTCTGACGAGAGGCGCTGTTCGACATGCCGCAGGCGAACGGCAGCAAAGTCCCAGTGCTTACCAGTACAGCCCTAATAAACCCATCCCAGGTCGATAAAAGAACCCCGCCGGAGAGGTCTCCACGGCGGGGCCATAGCCCATGGAGAGCCGCTCCGAAGGGAAGGGGAGCGACAGCTCTGATGCGGTGGGTATCGACAAATTTAAAATGTGGACTTCTTCTGCCGCGTCCCGGCAGCGTCCACATTTCAAAAATTGGACGGGCAGACATTCGTTGATGGCGAAATGCCGCCCTCATTTGCGGGAAGGACGAACGTCAGTCAATTTTCGGTGCGCAAGGCAATAGCCCGCTGCCCAACATCCGGATTTGGTCGGACGTGCTTGCACTTGGCCAACCTTCCGGCGATGACATGATTATGGCTGAGTTGAAGACCGATACCGCACATCTGCCAGGGCGAGCGCGTCGCGACCTTGCCCGCGCGGTCGAAATTTTGCGTGATGAATTCGGCAAGCAGGTTGCGCGCCGCAATGGTCGGCACGTCCGCGAGGGCCGCATCCTGAAGATCATCCTGTTCGGATCCTATGCGCGTGGCCGCCAGGTGATCGACCCGGTGGGCCGGTATTTTTCCGACTATGATATCCTGGTGATAGTGAGCCATGAAGATCTTACGGACGCTGCAGAATATTGGGTGCAGGCTGAAGATCGGATGGTCGACATGCTGCTGCGTCGCTTCTGGCCGCAGCCTCTTAATCTGATTGTCCATAGCATCGACGATATTAATCACCAGCTCGAACGTGGTCGCTATTTCTTCACTGATATTGTCAAAGATGGCATCGCGCTGTTCGAGGAGCCGGGGCATCCGCTTGCTGATCCCGTTCCGCTTTCGGCTGAAGAGGCTTTAAAGGAAGCGCAGTTCTATTTTGACGATGATTTCCCAGGCATCCAAAGGGCATTGGTCACGTCAACTTTTCAACGACAGCAGGCCGAAGCGGAACTAGAGCCAAAGGCTGCCGCGAAGTGGCGTAACGAAGCAGCGTTTCAGCTTCACCAAGCGACGGAGCGCGCCTATTACTGCATCCTGCTGGTGCTGAAATTGTACCGGCCCAAATCGCACAATCTCAACTTTCTGTCCCAGCGCTGCGAGCAGTTGGACGAACGTTTGATCGGCATCTGGCAGCGGGAATCGAAGGAGGGCAAGCGCTGCTACGAACTGCTGCGCGCGGCCTATATCAAGGCGCGCTACTCCGATTTCTACAAGATCACCGACGAGGAGCTTGACTGGCTGACGGCGCGCATCCGTGAGTTGCAGGCGCTGACCCAGACCATCTGCCAGGAGCATCTGGGCGGCGGCGCGCTTCCGGCGGACTGACCCTGCGGCACCAGGAGCAGTGATTTGGGGACTAGCCGCTCTCTGCCTCGCTGGCGCGATCATGGAGGCGCTGAAGCATCGCAATCCGCGCCCTTGAAATGCGCATCGCATCCACCGCATCGGTATCGCCGCCGATCCTGCCCATGCCTGGCGAGCGCGCCTCCGCCTCCAGGGCAGCATACAGGGCTTTTTCTACCCTGAGTACGGCAAGCAGGTCGTCTTTTCCCGGTCGCTCGGCCGCATGGGAAAGGGGAAGAGGCTCGGTCATGGCAGTCGGTCTCCCTGGCAAGGCTAGGATCCAATACCGCTCGGAGCTGCATTGGTTGCGCGTCCCTGCTTCTTGCGGGAGGCCATCGTTCAACCGCACTCAGCCGCCATAGTTATGAGGTCGAAGGACTACGGCATGCTGATCACTGCAATCTGGCAATCTCCGAGCGCAGATTCTTGTGCGCCCGCTCCTCAAGATGCGCGAACCGTTCGGTCTGGAAAATCTGCTTCTGGTCAAGCGCCCTGAGCACGGTCGCGCGACCCGCATGATATTGCGGCGTCGGAACATGGGTATATTCCAGGCGGATCTGATGCGCGTAACGGGCATAGGCTGGCGGTGGTGCACCAAGAATGCCGAGGTCGAGATCGTTCAGGAGATTTTGCGCTTCCGAGCCCGGTTCATGCCGCTTGGTTCCCAGGATCAGTTCTACCACCGACGCTATGGCGATGTCTGATCCCGCGAGATCCTGCTGCGCCACCTTTGCCGACATTTCTTCATTGTCCGAAGCTTTTGGGTCATAAACGATGTCATGCAGCCAGATCGCCGCGATCATCTCCCTGGTCGCGTCGGCTGGCGGAAGGTTCGCCAACATCGCTTCGACATGTGCGCGGGTGTGATAATGGCGTTGCGGCTCGTTCAGCCTTGCGAGCCATCTTCTCGTAATGGCGAGGGCGAGACCCAGCAGCAGCAGGGATTGGTCGGATGTCATGCCGGTGCGTCTATCGGGTCTGCCGATCGATGTCGCGCCCCTTCGCAGGCATGGGCGCTAGTCGATCTGCGATCTGCCGGATGGGGGATGGGCCTATCTGATGATGCAAGACGCGCGCCGGCTGTTGATGGCGATGGTCGGGAGCGGCGCATGCTCGGGCCTGCGTAATCAATGAAAATCATGGCTGCGTATCGGCATGATCTCGTCTTGCTGGGGTGGGGATGTGCCATAAGGCGGTGACCCGAGCGTTCGACCGCGGCAGATGGCCGGTTTACGCGGATCGGGGCCGCCGCCATGGCTCGCGCCATCGCCGCGCCCTGGCGCAACCGTAAAATCCATCCGACCAACCGAGCGCAGCATCTCGTCATGATCGACGATCCGGTCGCAGATGATGTGGATAACTTCGCCTTCCTTCTGAAGCCGTCCACGCATGGCGATCATGGAGGCGGACATGACCTGCCGGCGATAAATCTCGAACCGGTCGGGCCACAAAATGCCCTGGGCCACACCCGTTTCATCCTCGATGGTGACGAACAGCACCCCTTTGGCCGAACCGGGACGCTGTCGCACCAGAATGACGCCGGCCACCTCGATGTTGCGCCCATCGCGGATCGACGGAAGATCCGCGCAGCGCACGATGCGCATGGCGTCGAGCTGCGGTCGCAGGAAGTGCAATGGATGCGCGCGCAGGGAGAGCTGGAGCGCACGATAATCCTCCACGACTTCCCGCCCCTCAGTCATTGGGACAAGCGCCACCGGTGCTTCATGCCCCTCCGGTGAAAAGCCACCTGCACGTGCATCGGCTGCCGCAAAGAGGGGAAGGGGGGCTTCACCCAGGCCCTTGACCTTCCATAGCCCCTGTCGCCTGTCTTCGTCGATGCAGGCAAAAGCGTCAGCTTCGGCAAGCCGTTCGATTGCAGCGCGTGGAACTCCCGCTCGGCGCCAGACCTCTTCGACGCTGGCGAAGGGGGACGGGCCGCGCGCCCCGACGATCGCCGCACCATGAAGATTGGCGAGACCGCGTACCTGTCGGAACCCCAGACGGACAGCCATATATCGCCCCCTGGTCGGCTCCAGCGTGCAATCCCAATGGCTATGGTTGATCGATACCGGCCGAACCTCGACCCCATGGTTGCGCGCGTCGCGTACGATCTGCGCCGGCGCATAAAAGCCCATGGGCTGGGCATTGAGGAGCGCGGAGCAGAAGACGTCGGGGTGATGATGCTTCATCCAGCAGCTTGCATAGGCGATCTTGGCGAAGCTGGCGGCATGGCTCTCGGGAAAGCCATAGGAGCCGAAGCCCTCGATCTGCTTGAAGGTCCGCTCGGCAAAGTCCTTGGGATAGCCCCGCGCGATCATGCCGTTCACCAGCTTGTCGTAGAAATGGCTGACACCGCCGGAGAGCTTGAACGTTGCCATGGCACGGCGCAGTTGATCGGCTTCGACCGGCGTGAAGCCTGCGCCCACGATCGCGACCTTCATCGCCTGTTCCTGAAACAGCGGGACGCCCAGGGTCTTCTTGAGCACTGCTTCCAGTTCGGGCCTGGGATATTCTGGCGTCTCCTTGCCCTCTCGGCGCCGGAGATAGGGGTGGACCATGTCACCCTGGATCGGCCCCGGGCGAACGATCGCCACCTCGATCACCAGATCGTAGAATTCCTTTGGCTTGATCCGGGGCAACATGGACATCTGCGCCCGGCTCTCGATCTGGAATACGCCCAGCGTGTCGGCCCGCTGGATCATGGCATAGACGTCCGGGTCATCATCCTGCAGATCGGCCATGCCGACCTTGATGCCCTTATGCTCCTCCAGCAGGTTGAACGCCCGGTTCATGCAGCCGAGCATCCCCAGACCGAGCACATCGACCTTCATGAATTTCAGCGCGTCGATGTCATCCTTGTCCCATTCGATCGTCTGGCGATTTTCCATCCGGGCAGGCTCGATCGGCACGAGATCGTCGAGCCGGTCCTGCGTCAGGACGAAGCCGCCGGGATGCTGGGAGAGATGCCGCGGCGTGCCGATGAGCTGGCGGGAAAGCTCCAGGGTGAGTTTCAGCCGATGATCCTGCGGATTGAGGTTGGCGTTTTCGATCTGCTCTTGCGAAATCCCGTCCATGCTCCAGCCCCAGACGAGACCGGTCAGCATTTTGGTCAGGTCACGCGGAAGGCCCAGCGCCTTGCCGACTTCGGCGACTGCACCACGCGTGCGATAGCGGGTGACGACGGCCGTCAGCGCGGAGCGGGTGCGACCATAGGTGTCGTAGATCCACTGGATGATCTCTTCGCGCCGTTCATGCTCGAAATCGACGTCGATATCGGGCGGCTCCTTGCGTTCGCCCGAAACGAACCGCTCGAACAGCAACTGATGCTTGATCGGGTCGATCGAGGTGATGCCGAGCATGTAGCAGACGCAGCTATTGGCCGCAGAACCCCGGCCCTGGCAAAGGATGCCGCGCCTGCGGCTTTCGGCGACGATCGCATTGACCGTCAGAAAATAGGGGGCGTAGCCGAGCTGGTCGATCAGCCGCAGCTCATGGTCGATCTGCTTGCGATAGTCGTTGGGCAGTCCCGCTGGGAACATGCGCTGTGCGGCGGCGTCGGTGAGTGCCGCAAGCGCTTCCTGCGCGCTGTGGCCCTCCATCACCTCCTCATAGGGATATTGATACTGGATTTCGCCCAGATCGAATTGGCACCGTTCAGCGATATCCGCGCTGGCCCGGATCGCGTCGGGGAAGGCGGCAAAGCGCCGTTCCATCTCCTGCGGGCTTTTCAGATTACGGTCCATATAGCGCTCACGCTTGAATCCCAGCGCATCGATGCTCGTCTGCTCGCGGATCGCCGTCATCACATCCTGCAGTGGGCGCGCCTCAGGCGTGTGATAGAGGATGTCGCCGGTCGCGACGCTGCGGACGCCTGCTTTGTGTGCCATGGCATCGAGATCATGGAGACGGGCAGCATCTTCCGGTCGGCGGCGAAGCGAAAGCGCCATATAGGCGCGATTGCCAAAGACCTGCCTCAGCTCGGCAAGGTTGGCGAGCGTGGTGCTATCGGCCAGGTCCGGAAGCAGAATGGCGATCAGCCCCTGGGCATGATTGGCTAGATCGGCCCAGCCGAGGAGGCAGCAGCCCTTGCCGCCGCGTGCCTTGCCCACCGAAAGCAGGCGCGTCAGCTGTGACCAGGCAGCGCGATCCGTCGGATAGAGCAACAAGGCGCGACCGTCCGAAAGATCGACCCGCGCGCCCGCGATCATGCGCACGCCGGTCGCCTTCTGCCCCGCCCAGCCGCGCACCACTCCAGCGACGCTGCCCCAGTCTGCAAGTCCAAGCGCCTGATGGCCTAGGAGCGCTGCGGCCGAGAACAGCTCTTCCGGCGAGGACGCACCGCGCAGGAAGGAAAAGTGGCTCGTGACCTGGAGTTCCACATAACGCGCCATCAGCCAAACAGCCCGTGCATATACCAGCTCAGGTCACCGGTCGGCGCGTCGACGCCATCGCCGCGACGGAAGATCCAGAAGCGCTCGCCTCCTTCCGCTTCCACCCGGAAATAATCGCGGACCGCCCACATCTCGCGCGCATTCTTCCACCACTCGCCATGAATGCGCTCGGGGCCGTCACCGGCCACCATGCGATAGTCTTGCCGGCGCCAGGTAAAGCGGCGCGGCGGGTGATCGGGAAGCAGGGCGACAACATGGGAGAGCCGTTCGGGGCGAGGCAGCATCCGAACCGGCCGCTTCCATGCAGGCCAGCCCAATGGCTTGAGCAAGGCTTCCGTCCGCCGGACCGCGCGTTCGGGCACATCGCTTTCATGGGCGGACAGGCGGAAGGGGGCATCAGGCTCTATCCGTCCCGCGAGCTGATCGAGAAGCGTGGATATGTCGGTTGGCCGATCGCCGCTTCCGAGCGATGTCTCCAGCGTCTGGGCTTCCAGCGGCTCGACACGAGGGGCGGCGAGCGCCATCGCCTCTATGCCAAGGCCTGGGTCGATCTTTTCCACCCGCATCGCCAGCATGCGCTTCAAATGTCGGGCATCGCGCGTCGCCTGGGCGGTGCCGATCGCGATCGGCTGCTCGGTGGCGTCGACGATTTTGCAGGTCAGGTGCGCCGTGCGCAACCCCATGCCACGTTCCTGGAGGAGGGCAACCAGATCATCGACCAGATCGCCGATGACCTGGATGATGGCCTCGGCCGTGCCGATCGGTTCAAGCAGGCGCCGCTCGACGCAGGGAGACGTGAACGGAATGAGCGGGACTATCGGTTCGGCGACCATGCCGCGGGCCTGGTCAAGCCGCCGGACGGCATCGAGACCCAGGCGTTTGGCCAATGGGCCGCGCGGCATGGGATAAAGGTCGGCGATACGATCAATGCCGAAGCGCGCGGCCGCCATCAGAGCGTCGGGCTTCAGGCGCAGGGCGGCCAGCGGCAGATCGGCAATGGCTTGGGACTCGCCGCCATGGGGCAATAGGGTGACGGCCTCGCCGCGATAGCGGGCGAGCGCATGCGCCGCGCCTGGCGTGCCGGCGATCGCGATGCTGGCGGTGAAACCCAGTCGCTCGAGGAAGCGAAGGAGCCGGCGACAGAAGCGCGCCTCTCCACCAAATAAATGGGTCGTACCGGTGAGGTCCAGCCACAGGCCATCGGTGCCCGATATGCAGGCTGTGGGTGTCCAGTGAACAATGGCATGAAGAGCCAACCGATCAAGCCATGCACGATCTGCTTCCGGCTGCGCATCGCGCACGTCCAGGTCGCTCGCCAGCGCTCGCGCATGGGCGGCTGCCATGCCCGATCGCAGACCAAGGTCCAGCGCAACCGGGCAAGCCGCCGTGACGACATCGCGCTGGCCGGCGCGCTCGATCAGGACCATGGGCTTTCCCCAGAAGGAGGCCCAATTGAGCGGACGGGCACTTGCTGCCCCTCTTCCTGCATCGTCTGCGGGTATGTCTCTGAACGGATGGTCGGCGGATTCGCTGCGCCGCCCCATCTCGCGCATGGTGGGACGCTGATGGGCAGGGAGTGCATCGATCTCGGCCTGGCTGGGGCGATTGCCGAGCGATCCATCTCGCGCCCAGCGGGCACCGGGACGCCAGCCGCCCCCACGGGGTACGGAGCAGACGCCGGGATTATCGTCGATCGGTGTTGCAAGGCGCGGCGCGAGCGCAATCCCGCCTGTTTCAGGCGGCCTGACTGTCCGCTCCAGCCGCCGAAGCCGCTCGATGGCGAGCTGCGGCAGGTAGAGCGAGGCGACCCTTGTCATCACAGGCGTCCAGTTCGAGGGAAAAGGGATTGCCATTGCGCTGGCGTACAAGTTCGACCGACCAGCGCGCCCGGCCGACGCCGGGATGGGCGAGGCGCGCGGATGGCAGGCAGCCGATGCGCCATCGGGTCATGGCGGAAGAAAGGCCGCTTAGCGGGCAGCGCTCGCGGGCGCGATGGCGGCGATAGAGCAGCATCGGCGTCCGACTGTCGGAAGCGGCAAGCTGAAGACGGCGGGTTGCTGTCTGGTCGGCCTGTCTGACTTCGGCAATGACGCACGCCAGCGATCCGTCGCGCAGCGCATCCTCGGCCATGGCGAGGACGATATTGTCCTTTTGCGCCTGGGCGTAAAAAACCTTGTCGGGACCAAGTCCAACCTGCTCCAGGCCAGGCGCGTAGAGGTCGAACTGCGTGAGCGCCCAGAATATGCTGAGCTGCGGATCAGCTGCAAAGCGGGCGGCGATCCCGGCTGTAAAAAGGGTTGCCGCAGCATCGTCGCTGAGCGTCGCCGACGCCGCCGCAATCTCATGCAGTCCAGCGCTATCGAGGCCATGACTTGCCAGCCGCTCGTCCAGCGCAGACACGCCAAAAGGCATTGCAGGACTGCGCGCGCTGTTGCTGTGCGGTAAGCGTCCGGCGAGTCCCGT
>NZ_DJDV01000096.1:0-15988 GCF_002431195.1 Sphingobium sp. UBA5915
CCAACATAACTGTCGTCACACAGCAGAACGAGTCCTGCGCCCTTGCCGTGTTCCGGGCAGATCGCGCCGAAGATGTAGGCCGATTTCGTCCGCTGATCTTTCGGGGCCGATGGCCTCGTCCCTCGTCTGGCCCAGCGCCGCGTGATCTTGTTTTTCTGACCGACGCGGGCTTCGTCCTGGAACCATATCTCTATGGGCGTGCCTTTCGTGAGGGTTGCTCTGACCTTTGCCAGTTCGGCAGAGAAGCCCCTTTTCTGAAGGCGTCCATGGCAAGTTCGTTCTGGGCATGGTGGCGAGGCCGCGCCGTCAGCTTGACGTAGCCCAGCTTCTTCAGCTCCCGCCCCACGGTGGTTTCATCGAGCGACACCGAAAACTCGTCGTGCAGCCACTGGACCAGATCGATCAGGCGCCAGCGAACAACGCCGTGGATCGCCGGGATCGGGCCGCGTTCGACAACCTCGACCAGCGCCCGCCGCTGGACATCATCGAGGCGCGATGGATCGCCCGGCGCCTTGCCATCAAGCAGTCCATCGGGACCACGGGCGTTGAACCGAACCACCCAATCGCGCACGATCTGCAAACCAACTCCGCCGATCCGCGCCGCCGCAGTCCGGCTGCCGCCGTCGTAGATCTCAGCCAATGCCAACAGCCGCCGGGCCTGGTTCGCGCTCTTCGACCCGCGCGCCAACCGCCTCAATGCTGGGCCGTCAAAATCATCCCGCAAGCCGATCGCTGATCCCATGGGTGCTCCCTCCAAATGCTGGCCACCATTGATTCAGACTTTCGGCAGTTTGGGAATCCCCTACCTGAGTCAGCCTCAGCGCAGGTGGGTATTAGGCGACCGGTGCGATCGATAATGTTCCGGCAAGCTTCAACGGTTTCCGCTCCGTCGGATACGGAGAAGTCGGACACGGGGACGAGGTGCGGTTAAAAATCTGACATCACCGATCGCGTGTGCGACTAGTGGAGCACTGTGCAGGGTACAGGCGGACGCGCGGGAGTCGTTTGGCGACCTGCTCTGCGCCAGTCGGAGTCTGAGCCTAGAGCATCCGGGCGCGGAGCGTCAGTAGATAGGCGATCGCGCCAGAAGCGATGGCCAGTGGAACTGTCACGATGAGCACGCCAACAGCGCCACTTGGCAAGGATGCTATCCCCCCGCTCAAGATATAGCCTCCCAGGAGCGGTCCGACGATCGATCCTGCCCGACCGACCGCCACCGATGCGCCTATTCCCAGTCCCCGCGCTGCCGTAGGATAGTAAGCGGGTGCCAGGCCGTTGAGCGAGTAGCCGGATCCAAGGATGAAGAAACCTGCGACCGCAGCGAAAGTCAGGATTGATGCAGGCGCTGCGGCGAAAGCCAGCCCGACCACCCCGATGGCGACACCCCCATATCCCAGCGGCAGCACGCTGCGATAACCGAACCTGTCGACGGCGGCGCCGATCGCCAGCGTGCCGACACAACCGCCAATGCTGAAGAACGCCGATGAGCGGTGGGCAAACTGAACGGTGAAGCCTCGATCGGTCATCAAGCTTGGGAGCCAGTTGAGGATCAGGTATAGAATGCAAGAACCAAGGAAGAGCGTGAGCCAAAGCAACATCGTGCTGATCCCGCGCCCCTCCCCAAACAGGGCATGAAGCCATTCCTTGCCGACGCCGTCCTGCTTCTGCCGGTGCGGCCGCATGTTCGGGATGAGCAAAAGGAAGGGGGCGATGAGCAGGGGAGCCAAACCGCCTACAAGGAACAGCGAACGCCACCCTGAGCTTTCGATAAAAGCATGACCTACAAGAGCGGCGATCGCTCCACCGGCTGGCAAACCGGCCAGAGTGATCGCCACGATCTTGGCACGATGCTTCGTCGGCGCGATCTCGACCGTCAGGCTGATCAGGTTGACGACCACGACCCCAATTCCGAGTCCGGTGAACAGGCGTGCGGCAAGCAACGTATCGAAACTGAAGGTGTATATTGTCCCCAAGCTGAATGCGCCCACGCAAATGACACCGCTCATCAACGCGTTGCGTCGACCAAGCAGATCGCTGAGTGCGCCACCCAGCAATGCTCCCGCGACGAACCCGACCTGTGCGCTTGAGAAGATTTGCCCGGCGTGGATGGGATCAAGCTTCAGTTCCGGGAAAAGTACAGGGGCGGCAATGCCTATGGCCTGCACGTCGAAACCATCCAGCATCGCAATCAACACGCACACGGCGACGGCTACATAGAGCCGCATGCCATTCAGCCTTGAGGTTTCGTCTCCTTGGGCAAGCCGTGGCGCTGAAGTCTCTGGACGCATGCGAGATTGATCCTTGGAGGCAAGATTTCGACGAAGACATGGGTTCGCGCGGGAACGGCCGAACTCTACGGGAAGAAGGCGAATGTGGGAAAATTGGTCGGAACGAGCGGCTCGACGCGTAACGGCAAAGCATGGCTGTCAGAGGTTCCGTCTCGTCAGGGAGCTCCATGAGCAGCGGCTGTCGAGCGCCATCTACCGCGGCGCTGCCCTAATTTCGATCGGCTCGGTCGCGATGGTTTACGCGGGTCCCCCATACATCGTCCCCCGATTTTCGCCGCGGAAGCGGGCTCTTGCGATACAGCGCCAGAGCTATCAGATTGATGACGCGCGTCAACTAAAAGAGATGAAAGTCCCACAATAGGAGATATGATATTTTATAGCTATTATGATACAGTCCGCGATTGTGATCTAGGCTTCTCTCAATTACCCGCGTGGGAACCGTCGAATGCTGCCGCTGGTGAGTGCGTCGAAACCTGCGATCGTTCGTTTCTGAAGCGCGATGTTACCGCACTCGCCGAAATCGGAACATCCTGAACGAACTCGTTGCGTTCGCGGCGGTTATGACAATATCGTCGTCTGCGAATATGTCCTGTTCTGCTCTAGACCGTATCGGTTACAGTGCCAGACGTGTTCACTGCCTGCTGGGCCTCCGAGGGCGCCTGATACCCGCTCGGCGGCGATTGGAATCCGAGGAAGCGTACAGGCGCGCGGCGACTATTCTGATGCTGCAGACACATTCCAGTCCTGGCGGGAGAAGTCGATTTCCCCTCTTCCGCGGCCTATTTTTTGCAAACGGGCCGCCTACTAACGAGGCGGCCCGGCTGCTGTTCTTTTTCGACTTAGCGGCGGATGGAAAATTGCAGCGCGACAGTCCTGGGCATCGCGATCGAAGCGGTCGATGCGCCGGTCACGAAGGTTGCCGTACGGGCATAGGACAGGATGTCCTTATCCAGCAGATTCTTGCCGATCAGCGAAACCTGCCAGCGGCCATCGCGTGGCCCGATGGCGAGCCGACCGTCAACCGTGGCATAGGCATTTCCCGGTAGAACATTGGCATCGAGATTTGTGGGAGAGCCATAGCCCAGAGTAAGAGACTCTGGTGCATAAAATACCCGGGACTTGAAGTTCATGCCGGCGTCGGCGGTGAACTGGAGATCGTCGCCGACAGGCTGTCGGAACGACGCCGTGACGTTGCCGCTCCATTTCGGTGCATTGACCGGTTCGGTGCCGTCATCACGCCGCGCGTGCAGGTAGGTGAGCGATCCGGCGAGGCGTAGGGCGTCGGAGACCTCATAGACCGCCTCGGTCTCGACGCCTTTCGCCTTGAGATCCTGCGGATCGAACCTGAACGTGCCGCCAAGGAACACGCTCTGCTGGAACCCGTTCACATTGGTCTGGAACAACGCCACATTGAAATGGCTTCGGCCAAACGTGAACTTGCCGCCGACCTCATAATTGTCGGCCTTTTCGGGATCATAGCGCGCGAGATCGGGATTTGTCGGCGAACTCAGGAAGCCGCCACCCTTCGTGCCACGCGAATAGGATGCATAGAGCAAGTAGTCCCGATTCAGCTTGTACTGCACGCCAACAGAACCATCGACGTTCGTTGCGTTGATCTTACGGGTGGCCGGCGCGATGGCGGGATAGAGAACCGAGGTCAACACGCCCGGAACCAGGGTTTCCCGGAAGAAATCCGCGCTCCGCCGTTCATTGGTGACGCGCACGCCTACGCTGAACGTCAAAGCGTCCGTCACATTGAAATTACCCTGGCCAAAGCCCGAGACCGTGTTGGTCCTCAGCCGGAAATCCTCGAAGAACATCCCGGTTATGGGCAGTACGCTGGCGGGCAGGTTTCCCCGGACGACATCGACAGTCCGGACATATCGCCACTTCTCGTGGAGGTAGAACGCCCCGACGATGAAGTTCAATCTTCTGTCGCTTGGCGACGATAGCCGGATTTCCTGAGTGAACTGGTGATTGCCATTCACGATATCGGAGTCTGTATATTTCCCCGGAAGCTCATCATTGTCGAACTGCGGCCGATCCTGCGTATATTCCGAGTAGGCCGATACGGATGTGAGGGTGTAGTCGCCCAAACGATAGTTGAGCGTTCCGATCGCGCGTTTTCCATCATTGGTTTCGTAGGAGTCACCAAATGTCGCTGAATTGCGCGCCGTCCGGCGATCGAGACGCGCTTCAAATCCGGTGTAGCCGGCGGCCGTCGCAAGCTGCTGCGCGCGGCCGATAAGGTCCACCGCATATTGTTCGTTCAAGCCCGTATTATTGACCCGATATTGCTGATAGAGAAGCGTGGCGTCGAAATCCGCGGTCGGCTTCCACACGGCCACTATGCGTCCAGCGAGGCTGTTTGTCCGGGGAATTTCCTTGTCCGTCAGCTCGTTGCGTATCCAGCCTTTCTGAAGATTGGCCTGACCGGACAGGCGCACGGCAAGGGTATCGCTGATCGGAACATCGACGCCGCCATCCAGCAGATGGGACCCCAGCGCAAACTCGTAGCTTCCGGTGAAGTTGAAGGCATATTCACTGCCAGGTTTGCGCGTTGTGGTACTGAAGGCGCCAAGGCTTGTGTTCTTGGCGAGCAGGGCCGCCTGCGTGCCCTTGATGATCTCAACCCGCTCGAGATCGAATATGGGTTGGTTACCCTCCGGCGGGCGCCCGGCATAAGTTCCATCGATGAACAGCGCCACCGAGTTCTCGAACGAATCGTTGCCGGGGCCGGTGCCGAGCCCCCGGACAAAGAAGGAGGCGACGTTGTTCGCGGTGCGCTGAACGGTGACGCCACTGACCAGGGTGGTGAGAGAATCGAGATTGGCGATCCCGCGCTGCTGCAGCATAGTCCCGCTGACGGCCGAGACGGAGATTGGTACATCCTGCACGGACTCTGCGCGCTTGCGCGCGGTGACGACAATATCTCCGGCATCAAATCCGCTCTGGGCCGTGGCGGCAGGCGGCGCGCTCACAGATGGCTTGTCGGCCTGCGTCTGGGCGATTGCTGCGCCCGCAAAAGACAGGCCGACCAGCGGAAAGACGACACCCAGCGAAAGTCTTGTATTACGATTGTTCACGTTGGTCTCCCCCAAAATTATTGCTGTTGATTGTGATTGCTGCTCGACTGACCCGTCGCTCGGGAAACCCCGTCGGGCGTTTGTCCATAGACGAACGGCTCGGCGCTTGGCCGCACTCGTCACGCGCTTTTGAAGGGCTGCCCCAGGGACCGGAATCGATCCATTCATCCTCACCTCCTGCTTCGCTGCCAGCTTCTGATGACCGGTCGAGCTAAGGCCGAGATTTACGGAGGCAGACAGTTGCTGTCAATCAAATTTCGCATATTGTGCGACTTGGAGTATTGTCGCGTAGTGCGGGATTGACGGCGGAGCTTCGTTTGCCAGATCAGGGCCGAAACGCGCCACTGCGTTCCTGCGGGGTCCTATAAGCAGCAAGGCAACGTCCGGAGGAGAGTGTGATGCGGGTGATAAGCTACGAAATAGCTGGATGTGGTCCGCGGCCGGGCATGCTGGTGGAAGAAGGATGGGTTCTCGACCTCAACCGTGCAGTCGTTACCGGAGGAATGCGGCGCGGGGGTCAGGACCTGGATCTCGCTGGTCTCATCGCCCTGCACGACAAGGAGACACCTTGTCTTTCGATACTGAATGAAACTATGCTGGGTTCCCGTTATGACGAGGCATTAGTGCCTCGAGCGAGCACGACCTTGCGAGCGCCGATAGGCAAACCACGCAAGAACATCTTTTGCGTAGGTCGAAACTATCTCGACCATGTGGCAGAGGGCGACAGGGTCAGAGGCGTATCAACCGATCTCCCTGCATATCCCCAGTTCTTCACCAAACCTCCCACCGCCGTCATCGGCCCGGATGAAAGGGTCGAGGTCGATGCGCGGATCTCCGGCCGGCTCGACTATGAGGTCGAACTTGCCATCGTGATAGGCCGGGGCGGAAAAAACATTCCAGAGAGCGAGGCACTGGACCACATCTTCGGCTACACGATCATCAATGACGTGTCCGCGCGCGATCTCCAGCAAAGACATGGCCAATGGTTCAAGGGAAAGGCCCTCGACAGCACCTGCCCCGTGGGACCATGGATCGTCACCGCCGACGCCGTTGGCGACCCGCAGAATCTATCGATATCACTTCAGATCAATGGCGAGGAACGTCAGCGCGCGAGCACGTCGCAGATGATTTTCAGCATTGCGCGTATCGTCAGCGAGCTATCGCAAGGCCTGACCCTGGAGCCCGGGGACGTCATCGCCACGGGGACGCCCTCGGGCGTTGGTTTCGCCATGGAGCCGCCCCGATATCTCGAGGACGGGGACGTCATGACCTGCCGCATCGAAGGCGTCGGCGAACTCAGCAATCGCGTCAGGATCTCATGATGGCGTGTCCATCTGATGCGGCAACCGGCCCCCTGGTCGGTATCAGGGTGGTCGAGATTGCGAGCCAGGGCCCAGGACCTTTCGCGGCCATGCTGCTTTCCGACATGGGCGCCGACGTTGTGCGGATCGATCGCCCCGACGCGCAACCTGGATCCAGCATCGATCTGACAAGCCGTGGGCGCACCACCATCCTACTCGATCTCAAGGATCAGGCGGATCGCGAACATGCGATCCGCCTGATCGAGCGCGCCGACATCCTGATCGAGGGTTTCCGTCCCGGCGTGATGGAGCGTCTGGGTCTGGGACCGGAGGCGATCGCGGACTGCAATCCAAGGCTCGTCTATGGCAGGATGACCGGATGGGGCCAGGAAGGGCCGCTAGCCAAGGCTGCCGGCCATGACATCAACTATATCGCGATTACCGGTGCGCTCGATGCGATCGGCCCGGCGGGAGGTCCGCCGGTCCCGCCGCTCAATCTTGTCGGCGACTATGGTGGGGGGGCGCTTTATCTTGCTCTTGGAACACTGGCCGCTCTGATCGAAGCACGGCAATCGGGTCAGGGGCAAGTGGTCGATGCGGCGATCTGTGACGGCGCGACCTCCCTTATGACCAATGCCATGGCCCACCGCCTCAGGGGCACAAATTCCGGCGTCCGGGGTAATAATCTGCTCGATGGCGGAGCGCCCTATTATGGCGTCTATGAGACGGCGGACGGCGGCTATGTGTCGATCGGGTCGATCGAACCGAAATTCTTCCGCGAACTGTGCGAACGCCTGAACCTGCCCCCCACCCTCTATGGCTCCCAGCATGATCGTACGCGGTGGCCGGAATTGCGCGCTGCCATAGCCGCGATGTTCCTGACGCGATCGCGTGACGAATGGACCGAGATGCTCGAAGGGACGGACATGTGCTTCGCGCCGGTTATCCCGCTGGCTGAGGCGACCGCCCATCCTCATCTTGCCGCGCGCGGCTGCTTTGTCGAAGTTAATGGGCTGGTTCAGCCCGCCCCGGCGCCCCGCTTCGCCCGGACGCCCTCGGCCGTTCAGGGGCCGGCTCCGAACGCGGCAACCAGGCCGGAGGATGTGCTCTCCAGATGGACGTGAAGAAGTGCTACGCCGACGAATTATGTGACGGCTCTGCCGTTATCGAGCCAGTCGGGCAATGCGGCTAGCCTGTCCGCGGCGCGGGCAGGACGACCAGCGGGTAGGGGATCGATCCTCAGACGGGAGAGGCGGGAGTAGGCGATGCGCCAATGTCCTTTCTCACGGCGATATTCTTCCTCATAGTAGCCGTACCCGATATACCCGGTGGAATCCGGGGCTTCCCGCGGCGCTTCGTCGGGCGGGAATTCCAGATAGTCCATCAATGGAAAAATGCCGCGAGCTCTGTCCGGTTCGATGATCACGATCTCCGGCAGATGCAGATGATGGACGGAAATCGCGTTCCGCAGTCTTTGCGAGACGCCTGCCACGAACATATCGCGGTTTGCCCCAGGCGGTGCCGATCCGAAGCCGTCGAACGTCGCATCCTCGGTAAAGAGAGTTGCGAGCAGATGCCATTGCTTGGTGTCAATGATATGGCAGTAACGTGCTTTGAGCTGCTTGATGGCCTCTATCGACTGCAAATCTTCTGCTGGTATCATGGTCCTATGTCCTCTCGCTCAGCCGTGAAGGATCAGTCGGGTCGCTGTAGGACGCAAAGCCATAGACGGTCCCGGATCGAGACCCGCGTCCTAGCAGGTTGCGATCACCGCTTTCGACGCCAGCATGAACGCGGCTCCCGGCGCTCGACGACCGATTTCGTTAAGGTTCGAGCACCATCTTCAGCGTGCCCGCCTCGCGGCGGTCGAAAAGGCGATAGGCTTCGGTCCCTTCAGACAGTTTCATGCGGTGACTGATCTGCCGCTCGGGATGCAGGCGACCGGAGCGGACGAGCGCGATGAGTTCCGGCATGTAACGCTGGACCGAGCAGACGCTCGGGCGGAAGGTGATCGCCTTTCGGAATGCGGCGAGTAGAGGAAAGTCGTAGCGTTCGAGACCCGCCCCGATCACGGAAACGGTACTGTGCTGTCCGGCGAGCTCGATAGCCAGATCCGTCGTCGCCCGAGCACCGACCACTTCGATTGTGCAATCGAGCATTCGCCCCTTCGTGGCCTCACGCACCGTTTCGACCGCGACCGCGGGATCCAGGGGGATTGCACCAAGCTCCGTTGCCCGGGCGCGGCGTTCGGGCACGAGATCGATGGCATAGACGGTGCTCGCGCCCTGAACGAATGCGATTTCGACCGCGTTCAGTCCGATCGGACCAAGTCCGATAATGCCCACGGTGCTACCGGGGCGGATATCCGCATTGACACAGCCGAGATAGGCCGTGGGCAGGCTGTCGGTCAGCATCAGCGCCTGATCATTGCTGACTCCATCGGGAATGATGAAAGCGTTGAAATCGGCCGCAGGCACGACCACGGCTTCGGTCTGGCAACCGCCAAGCCCTCGACCGATGCCGTAGACGCGCAGTCCGCCGTTCTCGCACTTGTTGATCAAGCCCGACATGCACGGCCGGCAGGCGCCACATCCCACAGATCCAGGAACCATGACCTGGTCGCCCGCCTTGAGACGCGAGACGCCGCGGCCGGTCTCTACCACCTCCCCAATGGCCTCATGGCCGATACTGAAGCAGTGTGTCGGTGAGCCGAGCCCGCCGTGGTAAAGATGCAAGTCGCTGCCGCAGATGCTGCAGCTCGTTATCTTGACCAGCGCATCACCCGATTCAGCCAGTTCCGGATCAGGCAGCGTATCATAACGTACGTCGCCCGGAGCATGAAATGCCAAACCCTTCATTGTAGTTCCTCTCTCATCCGCGCCGCTTGGCTTGCGGTCGTCATCAAGTAATCAGCGATGGGTCGATATCGGCTGGCTCAGGCCGTCTTGATCCACACTGCCTTGGTTTCGAGGAACTCCTCGATATGCTCGCGGCCCGACTCACGGCCATAACCGCTCATCTTGTAGCCACCGAAGGGAACCGCAGGATCCATGGCCTGATAGCAATTGACCCAGACGGACCCCGCGCGCAGCCCTTTCGCGACGCGATGCGCGTTGGAGAGATTCTCCGTCCAGACCCCACTGCCCAGGCCGAACATTGTCGCGTTGCCACGTTCGATCGCTTCTTCAGCCGTGTCGAAGGGAAGGGCAGAAATGACCGGTCCGAAGATTTCCTCCTGGGCAATTTTCATCTCGTCGGTGACATTGGCGAACACGGTGGGTTCGACGAAATAGCCATCCCCCAGATCATCCCCCATGATGCGGCGGCCGCCGCTCGCGGCGCGCGCGCCTTGTGCCTTGCCGCTCTCCAGATAGGCGGTTACCCGATCGAGCTGACCTTCGGAGACGAGCGGCCCCAGCTGCATATTGGGGTCGAGCGGGTTGCCGACGCGCAACTGCCTGGCAAAGGCGGCCACCTTCTCGACAAATTCGTCATAGATGCCGCGCTGGACGAACAAGCGGGTTCCGGCCGAGCATATCTGCCCCGAATTCGCGAATACCGCCATTGCCGCCCCGGGCACCGCCGCCTCAAGATTGGCATCGTCGAACACGATGTTGGGGGACTTCCCCCCGAGCTCGACCGAGACCCGCTTCACATTCCCGGCCGATGCGCGGATGATGGCCTGACCGGTCGCGGTCGAGCCGGTGAACGCGATCTTGTCGACGCCCGGATGTGCCGCGAGGGCTGCGCCAACGGTGCTGCCAGGCCCATGGACGATATTGACAACGCCGGCTGGAAATCCTGCCTCGAGGCAGAGTTCGCCGAGCCGCAGTGGCGAGAGCGGCGCCTGTTCGGCGGGCTTGAGCACGATGGTGCAGCCGGCGGCGAGCGCGGGGGCGATCTTCCAGACCGCCATGCCGAACGGGCCGTTCCACGCGTTGATCGCGCCAACCACGCCGATCGGTTCCTTGAGGGTATAGGAGAAAATCTCGCCCGCGGCCGAATTCGAGATCGTGTCGCCGTGAATCGCGGTTGCCTGACCGGCATAATAGCGCAGCAGGGCAACGGCGCGCTGCTTGCGTGATCGCGTGCCGGTGATCGGCGCCCCCATGTCGAGTGTATCGAGCATGGCGATCTCGTCGAAATGCGCTTCGACGAGATCGGCAAGGCGCAACAGGGCGGCCTGGCGGTCGAACGGCTTGAACCGACTCCACGGCCCTTCCTCGAACGCACGACGCGCCGCCGCCACGGCAAGGTCGACATCCTCCGCACCGCCTTCGGCCACCTGGGCAAGCACCTTTCCGGTTGCGGGATTGATGCTGTCGAACGTCCGCCCCGAAAGCGCAGGCACCAGCTTGCCGTCGATCAGCAGGAGCTTCGGCTTGCCGTCCAGAAAGCCGGCTGCGACTTCGGGGGAGAGGTTCGCGTTCAACATGACGAATTCCTTATTTGAATAGGATGACGGGGAGAGATCAGGCCATCGTCCCGCCGTCAACCGGGAGCACCGCGCCGTTGACGAAGGACGCCTCGTCGGAAACCAGCCAGAGCGCCGCGGCCGCGACCTCTTCAGGTCGCCCCACGCGGCCCATGGGAACGCTGGCCCGCGTGCGGGCCTCCGACTGCTTTGCGAGCTCGGCGTCAAAATCGGGATCCATGAACTGGGAGAGCATCGGCGTCTCGATCGGTCCCGGGCATATCGTATTCACCCGGATATTCTCGGCCGCGTAGCGCTGGGCCAGCGAGCGCGCGAGGCCGATCACCGCGAACTTCGCCGCCGAATAGACGGGACTGACCGACGCCCCGCGCAAGCCCGCGATCGAAGCCGTGAACAGCACCGAGCCGCCGCCGGCGGTGCGGAAATGCGCGATGGCCGCGCCGGTCGTCAGCAGTCCGGACCGGACATTGAGATCCATCGCGCGGGCATAGGCATCGAGATCGAGATTCTCGACTTCCCGCTTTCCGGGCAGGCCGGCATGATTCCACAGGATATCGAGACCGCCGAGCCGCTCCGCCGATTCGCTCACGACCTGTCGGCAGGCTTGGGGGTCGAGCAGGTCGGCGACGAGCGCTGTGACCCGGCCACCTGCATCGCTTATGGAACCGACCAGTTCCTCCAGCTTTGCCTGATCGATGTCCACCGCAACGACATCGGCGCCTTCACGCGCGAATGCCTCTACGCCTGCCCGGCCCATGCCGGACGCAGCCGCTGTGATGATGGCGCGCTTGCCTTGTAACCGCATTCATCGCTCTCCCGAGGTTCTGACGACCGCTTTTGAAGTGGCAGCAGGATCTGCCCGGCCGTCTCAATTTACGTGCATCATCTCCAAATATGAGATTGTTGTCAATTGTGTTTAGGTGATTGCTGACGCTGGACCCTCACGCTGAGGGACGATAAGTGCTTTCTTTGCTGTGGAGACAATGAGGACAATATCTTGGTGACCAAATCGGCGCAGATACCGGATGAGCAAGCAGAACCGGGCCAAATGCCTGGCGATGGTGAGCATGCGGCCGAGCCCGTGCGCGGCCGGCCGGACAGCAGCACCACGCGGGTTCTGGGTGTGCTCGATCTTTTCACCGTTGATGCGCCCTCGTGGACCGCGGATATGCTGGTCGAGCGGCTCGGTCTCGCTCGCGCTACGGTCTATCGCTACGTCAAGGCGCTCTATGATGCCGGTTTTCTCGTGCCTGCGGCAGGCGGCGGCTATGTGCTTGGACCACGTTTCATTGAATTCGACCGCCAGATCAGGATAGCCGATCCACTTTTGCAAGTGGCGCCCGCAGTCATTGCCGAACTGCGCGATAAGGTCGCCGGCGCACAGGTGCTCTGCAGCTTCTATGGCGATCGCGTCCTCTCGGTCCTTAACGACCGAACCGATCCCAAACTGACGCTCCAGATGGAAAGGGGGCGACCATTTCCACTGTTCTTTGGTGCGCCGTCGCGCATCATCGTCGCCTATCTTCCCACCTACCAGCTGAAGAACCTGCTCCTCAATCATGGCAAGGAGATTTCGGACGCCGGCCTGGGCGACAGCTGGCCCGCATTCCGGGCCAAACTGAAGGCCATTCGCCGTGCCGGCCACTATGTCGGCAGCCAGCTCGACAAGAATGTCGTGGGCGTGGCGGCACCGATCTTCCGGGCGCCCAATGCCGTGACCGCCAGCATCTGCCTTGTGCGCCGCAAGAGCGTGGTGAAGCCTGAACATATACCGGAGATGGCGCAATGGGCCATGGACGCTGCGGCCCGGATCAGCGACCGCCTGCAGGCATTCCAGGGCGGAGCGAGCAATATCTCCGCCCCGAACTTCCCTACGCCGCGCCTGGGCAGATAGGTGTCCTGTCGATTCACCGCTTGATAATATGGCAATGTCGCATATAAGGAGAATTACTAAAAAAATGATTTAGGGGAGATCGGCACATGATTTTGCGGACAGGCATCATCAGCCGACGTCAAGACCTTGATCCCCGAAGCTTTGCCGAACACTGGAAAAGCGTCCATGGAAAATTGGCGTGCAAGATGCCACGCCTGCGGAGCTATCGCCAAAATCACGTCGTCGCGCGCCTCTATGAGATGCGCCCGTCGCCGATCCAGGCGGTCGATGGATTCTCGCAGCTCCGGTTTGACAGCATCGAAGATATGGAGTTTTCCGAGCGCTCTCCTGAATATGCGGCGGTTCGCGATGATATCGCGAATTTCCAGGGCGGTATTACGATCCTGGTCGTAGAACCCCAGGAGTTGCACACAGCAGCGCGGGGCCCCGCAGCCAAGCTTCTGTGCGTGTCGCGCGCCCGCTCGGACACGGCTGAGTGCAGATCCGGCTGGAGCACCAGCGCGCGCGCAATGATCGAAGGCGCGCCCGAGGTTCGCAAGATCGTCCAGAACTGGGTGATCGACAAGGATCACCCTGTATCGGCGGGCGTACCCCAGGGCGCGCCGGACGTGGACGCGCTCACCGAATTGTGGTTCGATGATAGCGAGACGCTAGCTCGGGCGGTCAACTCCAGTTTGGGTAAACGGCTCTTTCACAGCAATCCATGGCTCGAACCGGTGGCGATCTATGAAGTCGCAGAACTGGTCATGGTGTGACCTGCCATGATCGTTGAACAGCGCACCTACACTCTGAAACCGGATCATACACCGGCGCAGTTCATAGCCGTCTACGAGCAGCTTGGCCTGACGCTTCAGGTCGCCCATCTGGGCAACCTGATCGGGTACTTCATGTCCGATATTGGCGTGCTCAACCAGATCGTGTTCCTGTGGGGCTACTCTGATCTGAACGATCGCGCTGGCCGCCGCGCATCTCTGGCAGCGGAGCCGGAGTGGGAGGCTTATCTCAACAAGGTGCGGCCCATGTTGGCGGCGATGGAAAGCCGGGTGCTGGTCCCTGCATCGTCGTCACCCTTGCGCTAGCCGATGTCTTTCTCAGGAGATCCAGGATGACCGATCACGCAGGTCATGTAGGCCAGGCGCTCGCGCGCACCATCATCGACCGCGACGACGGGGCACGCATTGTCGTGCTCGATTCGGCGACTTTCGTGGAGGGTTTCTATGCGCCTGCGGCGAGCAACGGCCGTGATGTGGTGGTCAACGCCTCTTACGCCGGCGTGTTCTGCGCCAAGCTCATCATACCCTTCGGACCGCTCGCGACGATCGGGCTCGATTGTGGCATCGGCAAGGACGGGGCGGGCATCGCCGGCCTGTTTTATTATGAAGCGCTTGGAATCGCCGCCGCCGCGGCGGACAGCATGACGGCCGAGATGGGCAACGGCCTCGACCTTTATGAAGAGGGCGTGATCAGCCGGATCAACGCTCTCGCCGAAGATGCCGGCGTCGTGCCGGGCATGACCGTATGCGAAGCCGCGCAAAAGCTGGGTCGGCCGGTCGCGCGCGTTGAGGGCGTGCGTACCAACCGGCTTGTCGTAAAGACAAGTCCGCAGGGCCGGAGCATCGTCTGCACCGATTCCATCGCTTATGCGCTTGAGGAAGATATCGGCCGCAACGTGCTGTGCGTCGCGGGACATACCGGCGCTAGCGTCATCGGCTATCTCCGCCATTTCCGGCCGCATGGCTATATCTCCTCGGACGGCGGGATCGGGAAGAACCGGTCCGGGCTGGTCGCGCTCGATGCCACGGACGAGGATGGCATCCCGGGAGCGTCCGTCAGCGCTCTCAGCGCGCGCATGGGTGATGGCCGAAGCACCTATTTCGATGGGGTCGTAAGTGCCGCCAACGCTGCAGCCCGCGCAAAGGGCGTTGATGTCGGGCAAAGCGCAGCGGAGGCGGCAGATTTGCTGCTCGCCGAATGAGGCAGCCCACATGAAGCTGGAAGATATCCGCCGGCCTGGCGGGCCGGTCTTGACCCCTAACCTCCGCGGCGCGCTGTGGATGCTCGGCTCGGCCGTCAGCTTCACCTTCATGACCACGCTCGTGAAGTTCCTGGGATCGGACTATCCCGCCTCGCTCCAGGCCTTCTATCGCTCCGCCATCAGTTGGCTCATCCTCGCGCCCGCGATCCTGCATAACTGGCGGGCGGCCTATGTCACGCGCCAGCCCGCGATGCTGATATTCCGGTCGGCCACCGGAACATTGGCCCTTATATTCGCTTTCTATGCCTATCAGGAGCTGCCGCTGGCCGAGGCCAATGCGCTGTCCTTTACCCGTTCGCTCTGGATCGTGCCGCTGGCGGCGGTGCTTCTCCACGAACATATCGGACGCGCGCGTATCCTGGCGACGCTCATCGGTTTTGCCGGTGTGCTCGTCATGCTGAGGCCATCGGCGGGCGGCGTCCCGTTCGGACTTGGAGAAGCCGCGGCACTCGCCTCGTCTTTCCTGTTCGCGTTCACCATCATCAGCATCAAGTTCATGTCGCGCGATAACAGCGCCTTCACCCTGATCGTCTGGGGCACGACCCTGGGAACGGTCTTTGCGCTGCCGGCCGCATTCTTTGTCTGGCGCTGGCCTGGCCTGTGGGATCTGCTGTTGCTGGGGACGATGGGCGTGATGGGGGTCATCACGCAGGTCTGCTACGTCAAGGGCATGCACGTGGGAGAAGCGGCGGCGATGGCGCCGATCGATTATGTGCGCCTCGTCTTCGCGGTTCTTATCGGCCTCGCGCTGTTCCACGAAATTCCAGACGGCCTGACGCTTGTCGGCGCCGCCGTGATTGTCGGAGCAACCCTTTACATCACGTGGCGTGAACATCGAATAACCCGACAGTTGTCGGTCGAACGCACGATGGAGTGATCTGCAGTCAGCTACTGCTTTGGGAGACTATCACTATGATCAAACGTCTGAGAGCGTGTTTGAGAAGGATTC